>JAYUVJ010000064.1:0-5625 GCA_043754155.1 Acidimicrobiia bacterium | reverse complement strand
CTCCAGGCCAGCAATTTGGTGCTGCGAGCCGGCGGCCCGGGAAGTCATGAGTGGAGCTTCTCCATCGAATCCGTTAACGCGGCAGGCGGGAGAATTCGCGTCGGTGAACGCATCCAGATCCTAGGGACGAGCAACAAAGAAGGTGGGTCGGTCACCGAGGTGGTCAACCCCAACGCCTTGGTGATTGGCCTTGACCGCACCGACCCCAATCCATTTCGTGGGTCGATCACCATCTTGTTGGCACTTACCAGCGATGAAGAGGTGTTCCGTTTGGAAGCAGCGAAAAACACGCAAAAACTAACGGTGGTGCGCGGCCCCGGCGCTATTCAAGCCACAACAAATGCAGTGGCTACTTTGACCAAAGCCTTGTCAGCCAAGGCCCCGGCTAGGCAAACCGCGCAAACACAACAAACACAACAAACACAACAAACTCCAAACGCCTCCGTATTGGCGCCCGTTGTCGATTCGGCGACGCCACAAACGGAGGCCACGTCAACTGCAGGGAACCCTTTATGAGCGATGCCCGTTACGTACTCGCTGGCATGGCCCGGCCTAGGGCAACTTGGTTTCCTGATGTTTCGCGTTGGTCCAATGCCGGTACTATCCCCGCCGAATTCGTGAAGTGTGTTGGCCCCGAAGATCTGCTGGCCCGCATCCGTTCAGGTCGTTCATTCTCGGCAGTGTTGATCGACGGCGGACTACCCGGCATCGACCGTGATCTTCTTTCTCAGGCAGGCTCAACCGGGGCTTTGGTGATTGTTGTGCGGGATCCCCGCATCACGGTTGATTGGGAGCAAGCCGGTGCCGACGCCATTCTCGAACCCACTTTTGGCCCTGGCAAACTGCTCGATCTGCTCGCCGGAACGGCAAGGCTCATTCCGCGCACCAGCACCCAAGACCCCAGCCTGTATACAGAATCTGGTGACTCGCCCATCCGTGGACACGTGATAACCATCGTGGGTGGAGGTGGCGTTGGAACCTCAACCATCGCTATGGCCGTCGCACAGGCTGCCGGGGCCGACGGGTACCATGGGAACGTAGTTCTTGCCGATTTTTGTCTGCGGGCAGAATTGGCCATGTTACATGACACCCAAGTGGTGACACCTGGCGTGCAGGAACTCGTCGATGCCCATCGAACATCAACCCTCGACGCCGAACAACTTCGCCAGTTATGTTTCGCTATCAACGGCCGGAATTACGACCTCCTACTCGGTCTTCGCCGTCGACGGTTTTGGACGGCAATTCGTCCCACCGCAGCAGCAACGGCCTTCAAGAACCTGGCCGCGTGTTACGGCGTAGTTGTGGTCGATGCCGACCCCGAGTTTGACGGCGAAAGCGAGACCGGTTCCATGGACATGGAAGAACGCAACGTGTTGGCCCGCACCGCCGCTCAAGGAGCCGACACTGTGCTCGCCGTTGGTCATGCATCACTTAAGGGCCTGCACACTCTCACCAGAGTTATTGGCGATCTTCGTGATTTCGGCGTTACCGATACCGCCATTCAACCCATCATTAATCAGGCCCCGAGTAGCCCCAAAGCTCGGGCTGCCTACGCCGCTGCGTTGTATGAGCTACTTGGTGGGTCGGGCACGCAAACGGCGACCGCTCCCCCATTGTTTCTACCCTTCGCCCAAGTTGATGAAGCCGTCCGCGCCGTGGCCCCGTTACCCAGCGCGCTCAGTGATCCACTCAGGGCTTTCTTGAACGCACGCATCAACTCGCCCCTAGCGCTAAAAGCTTCACGTACCCCCTGGCAACGTATGCGCACTGGGTTTTTAAAAACTAGCCAAGAAGTAGCGAACTGAGATGGCTACATACACCTCCAAACAGGCATCTGCTGGTGTGGTTGAAGAACTTCGATCGCCATTAGCCATCATTGAAGAATTAGTGCAGGATCGGGCCAAAGCCGTCGGCCTGGAAACGGCTAATACTGAGGGCCGGGCACGGCTGCGGGTCATGGTGATAGAGGAGATCGACCGTTGGCGTTTGGGGTTTCAACAGGGTCTTCGGCCGCACGATCTCTCTGAAGCTGATGTGTTGGCGGAGCGAGCCATGCGCAACCTGCTGGGCTACGGGCCGCTCGAAGAGCTACTTGAAGACGACGATGTCTATGAAGTGATGATCAACGGGCCTACGAGCATCTTCGTAAAACGTCACTCCGCAGCTGCCGGATATCACGACGAGGTCTTCCACGATGATGACCATGTAACCCGTACGCTTACCAAAATACTTGATGATGCCGGCACTGCGCACCGAAAACTTGATCCTTCCGAAGGTTTACAAGACGCGCAGCTAGATAGTGGAGCGCGTTTACATATCGTTCACGGTGACATTGGCCGCGATGGCCACACGCTCGTCAATATTCGTAAGTTCACTGGTGTTTCGGTTACGTCGCTCGACGAATTAGTTGACCGGGAAATGCTGGGCACCGAAGCAGCGCAGTTTCTGCGGGCCTGCATCAAAGCCAAAACCACCATCATTTTCGCTGGCGCGCCGGGTTCAGGGAAGACCACCATGTTGTCGTGTTGCGCCGCGGAGCTTGATCCGACCTTGCGCGTGGTCATTGCCGAAGAAGTCTTCGAGGCCGACGTGCCTTTGGCCAATGTTGCCTCCATGCAAACCCGTCCGTCACGATCGGATCGAAGAGAAGTTGACCTTCGACGTTTGGTGGCCGGCTTCTTGCGTATGGCCCCCGATATTGCCATCGTCGGCGAAGTGCGTGACCGCGAAGCCCTGCCGCTCCTACTCACACTTTCTTCTGGGGTGAAAGGCTTCACCACGCTGCACGCCGGTTCCGCCCGCCAAGCCCTCACCCGTTTACGTTTTATTGCCCTGCTGGCCGATGTAAGTAGCGAACTGCCAATGAGCGCGCTTAACGCTCTCATTAGCGAAGCCGTGGACATTGTGATTCACTGCGCCCGCACCCCCTACGGGATGCGCGTTACGGAAATTATCGCTGTTGAAGAACAACAAACCGGCAACGAAGCCACGGCATTCACCATTACCGAATTGTTCAAACGATCCCGCCCAGATGGACCGCTATGTTGGACAGGGAACGTACCGGTTCGCATCACACGTTCCGCCGAAATGATTGGCATCGATTTGGTTTCGGTACTGAATCGAGCACCCAAGCTTGAGGACCAAAAGGTGACTGCTGGATTTGGTTCCGATCCTGCTCGTATCGGCGTTTCACGATGATTGCGCTCGTTACTCTCCTTGCGCTTGCTGGCGTGTACTTGCTTTATAGTGCCCTCGCTCATGGCCGCCGTCATTTGCCCTTCACCAATACCGGCAAGAAATCCTCGGGGTTAAAGGCGGCCGATTGGATGGCACAAGCTGGTATGGCCGGGGTTACGTTAAACGAATTCATCGTGGTGGAGTTCGGTGTGATCTTCGGCGTTGCACTGTTCACCTGGTTGTTATTCGCTGGCGTTTTCTCCTCCACCATCGCCGGACTGTTGTGCGCCATGGCACCCGTTGGTATGTTCCGCGGACGACGCCGCAAGTTACGCGAACAAGCCCGTGATTCGTGGCCACTGTTGATCGAAGAGTTGCGTTTGCAAACTGGTTCGCTAGGCCGTTCCATTCCCGTTGCCCTGTTCGAGGTACGCAAGAAGGCGCCGACGGGTCCTATGCAGTTGGCCTTCGAAGCGTCGCATCGTGAGTGGATGTTGTCGACGGATTTCGGGCGGGCTATTCGGGTGCTCAAAGACAATTTGGCTGATCCAACGGCCGACATGATTTGTGAAACCTTGGCCATTGCCCACGAGCTTGGTGGCAGTGATTTGGAGAAGCGCCTCAATGCCTTGATTGAGGATCGCCGGATCGATCTTCGCAATCGCAAGGAAGCCATCAGCCGCCAGGCCGGGGCAAAATTTGCTCGCTACTTTGTGCTCGTGGTGCCGCTGGGTATGGCCATGATCGGGCTCACCATCGGCGGCGGACGATCTTCCTATGCCTCTGCCGGCGGACAAATAGCCGTGGCGTTTGGACTGTTGTTGATGTGTGCCTGTTGGCTGTGGGCATCCTCCATCATGCGGCTGCCTGAAGTACAGCGGGTGTTTGACAAATGACTCGAACGCTTGTGATTGCTGGCTTTATGGCCTGGATTGGACTTTCGTTGGTCCTGGCTCGGCTCCCGTTTTTTCAGCAGCCTTCACTGCTCCGTCGTTTGCGCCCCTATACGCCCGGTGCCACCAACAAGCGTGCCCGTATTGTCGATGCCCGATCGTTCCGCGATGTGGTTGGACCACTGTCGCAAACAGTTGGCACCCGGATCGCCAAGGTGTTTGGGGTACACGAAGAGGTTCGCATTCGCTTGGAGCGTGTTCACGCCATCGAGACTCCGTCTGAATTCCGCGTTCGCCAGGTTGCTTGGTCGCTAGGTGCACTTATCTTTGTTGTGGGTGTTAGTGCCACCGTAGGTTTACCAGTTTTGCTGATCCTTCTCCTGCTGGTTGGCGCGCCGTTGTTGGTGTTTTTGATGATCGAACAACAGTTGGCCAATAGCTCCAATCGTTGGCAGGCCCGGCTCAATCTGGAACTCCCGGTAGTCGCTGAGCAAATGGCCATGTTGCTCACAGCGGGCTTTTCGTTAGGCGGTGCACTTGGTCGCTTGTCCAGCCGCACTCAGGGTGCCGTAGCTACCGACCTTCGACGGGTGTTGGTGCGAGTGCGTCAAGGTATTCCTGAAAGCGAAGCCCTCACCGAATGGGCCACCCTTGCCAAGGTTCCTTCTGTCGATCGACTCGTTGCCGTGTTACGCCTCCATAACGAAACCTCTGATCTTGGTCGCCTGGTTGCGAATGAAGCACGTGTAACCCGCGAAGAATCCCACCGCGAACTGATTGAGACGGTGGAGAAGCAGGACCAAATGGTGTGGATTCCCGTCACCGTAGCTGCGCTCATCCCTGGTTGCATTTTCCTAGGCATTCCCTTCTATAACGCCCTATCCGCATTTTCCAGTTAATACGTCCACATACTTCCCAAGCTCTTTATTTACACCCGCACAACCAACGAAAGGCCACACCATGAACACCGCAGGAATCCTCGTCCACGCCCAGAACCTCGTCACCGACGCCGTCACCTCAGTTACCGAGCGTTTTCAGCCGGAGCACACAGAGAATGGCGAAGGCGTTATCTCGGCAGCTATCGCTGTTTTAATTATGGCCACCATTGGCGCATTGATGTACCTCAGTTACGTCAACTTGTTCAAGAGCAGCGCAACAAAAACTGGGAAGTTGGTTGACCTCTCTACCTTTGCCCCCGTGTCGTTCTGATTGCTACGGGCGAATTCAGTTGTTGTGTTCCGGCCGAGACGGACTGAATCAGGAGTCGGCGTGACCATTATGGGGATCACTGCCATTTTGGTGCTCATGGTCATTCTATTTGCCACGCAGACACTTGTGGTGTTGCAACGACGATCGATCGTTCATTCCATTGCCAGTGACATTGCTAGCCAGGTGGCCACCCAGCGTTACAGTGCCAACGAGGCCGGGTTTACCAAAACAGTTGTGCGGTTACTCGGTGACACGGGCGCCACCGTGAAGTTTGAGAACACTCCGGATTTGGTTGTCGTGACAGTTCATGCCACCAGTCCCAGCATGTTGACGAAGGTTCTTGGAC
>JAYUVJ010000063.1:0-2370 GCA_043754155.1 Acidimicrobiia bacterium | reverse complement strand
TCGCTGGATACTTGTCACCCCATGTCTCAGAGAAGTCTGCGAAACGAGCCTCGGCCGCAGCAACGGTTGGGGCCGTGTACATCTCTCGTAACGATTTTGATCGTTGTGTCAGTACGGCCGACGAAGGGCAACCGGAACCGTTGTGGACACTGCCAGGTCCGGTCTCCAAGTACGACCTCGGGGGGTGGTCTTCGCCGTTGGCGGACCCTTGATGTCGGAACGGTACCGGTGTTCATCGAAGCTGCCGCGCCGAGAGTCACGTGCCGGACCCATGGTGTTGTCGTTGCCGCTGTCCCTGGGCTCGTCACGGCGCCGGCCACACGCGTGCCTTCGATGACCAGGTTGCATGGCTTGCGGTCTATACCTCGAAGTCGGCGGTCACGATGTTGACGCGCGTTGCGTGGCACACCATCGGCCCGGCGATCCTGGATGGGTTATAACCGCATCGACATGAATGGGGGAAACTCATCGAAGAAATACTATTCCGTCCGAGGGCGTATGACTCTAGGAGATGGTGGGAGGATCCAAGGTAACTTGCAGCTCAGTATCGAAGGCAAAGAAGTTCCGGTCAACATCATTGCGGTTTGGCCAAACAGGGAGATGTAGCTGCTTCGGCGATCGCAATCTGAAAGCCTGGATGTAACCGGTGGTGTTTCGAAAGAGCAGTACTTGTTCAAGAAATAGCTCTCAACGAGGGCGTGGATTGTAACGGTTCTTAGCGAAGGGCCGGATTGGTTCGAACGGTTGTGGCTCATGGTTCAACGATGGGGAAGCCGCCCATAAAGGTGTCGAGGTGGCTGAAGACGTTGGCGAGGACCATGGCGTTGCCCTCCAAGGTGATCTCGCCCGAGGCAATCGACTCGATGAAGGTCTTGGTTCCGCCGACGATGCCCAGCATAATTTCTCTGGTCATCGTAAGGGTGCAGTCGGCGGCGGAATCCAAGCGCCCCATACGGGATCGAACCGCACAGTTGTCCAGGCCGAGAATCCAGTCTTCGCTGATGTCGATGAAACGGAAATTAATGAGCGCGCTTAGTCCAACTACTTCTTCGGATTTCAACCGAATGGCCAGAGCATCAAAAATGAACTCAATGGTTAGCGCGTTCATCATTCCGGCACGGTTGACCGGGCGTGATGGGGGAGGGCCTTGGCGTAGTTCATATGCACCCGTAAGGTAGGCATTGCGGAATGTGGCCGATTCGGTTTGATAGCCCAACTGTTCCAGTGTGTCGGCTTGGAGTTCTCGGGCGGCCGCATTGGTTGGATCGGCGAACACCAAATGGTTAACCACCTCAGCCACCCATCGATAGTCGCCAGCTTCGAAGGATTTGCGCGCCTTGACCAGTACTTCGTCGGCACCACCCATGAATTCCACGTAACGTTTGCCCGCTTCAACCGGTGGGTGTTGGTGGAGGTGTGCGGGGTTGCCGTCGTACCAGGAGAGGTACCGCTGGTAGACAGCCTTCACGTTATGTACTAAGTGTCCATAGTACCCACGCGTATGGGTATGCGCGGTGAAGGGCGACGGCAACTCCAAAAGTTCGGCGATTTCCGAAGCGACCAAACCGTGGTTGGCATAGCGCATGGTTTGATCGTGCATCCAGCGGTACAAATCGCGCTGCAACGCCAAAAACGACAACGCATCCTCGTTTCCCCAGCGTGGCCAGTGATGTGAGGTGAACATGATCTTCGTGTCGGCACCAAACAGGGCGATGGATTCGTCGATGTATTTGGACCAGGCCAGTGAGTTACGAACCTGCGCACCGCGAATCGGAACCAGGTTATGCATGGTGTGAGAACAATTTTCGGCCATACACAACCAGCCTTGCTCGGGGAAGAAGAAGTTCATTTCCGCCGGGGCTTCGGTTTCGGGGGTGAACTGGAAAATGACGCGGATCCCGTCGACCACCATTTCTTGACCGGTGAAGGTGATGTCGTGAGTGGGCGCGATCAACCCGGGAAGGGCGAGCGGCATGGCCATACCAAGTCCGCATTCGACATGGCTTCGGGGCCCGGCAGCGAGGAAGTTTCCGAATTGATAAACAGACCGTCGGCCCATGGCGGGTCCGCCGATGATGTTTTCGGCCACCGTTTCGTGAAGAAAGCCATCGGGTGCAATCACGATGCATCGGCCAGCGTCAACATCGGCTTGGGTGGTCACGCCCAACACGCCACCGAAATGGTCGGCATGGGAGTGCGTGTAGATGACCGCAACAACGGGCCGTTCGCCAAGAGTGGCGTTGGCAAGCTCTAGAGAAGCTTGAGCGGTTTCTTCAACAGTGAGCGGATCGATAATGATCCAACCGGTCGCACCAGCGATGAAGGTGATATTCGAAATGTCGTAACCACGGGCCTGCCACACGCCGGGGG
>JAYUVJ010000062.1:0-11270 GCA_043754155.1 Acidimicrobiia bacterium | reverse complement strand
CCGGCGTAAACGCGGTTGTGGCGAAATCAGTTCCGGATGCAGGCCACGATGCTCAACTAACCCGCGAGGATCTCACCGCCGCCGTTCATTACATTTCCTTTGAGATAGGGGCCGAGCACTTCCAAGCCTTCTCTGACGGACCCGTTAGCGTTGCGATCACCCATCCGAACTACCTCGACGAAACTAACCTCACCGATGGAGTTCGGGCTGAGCTCGCACTCGATTTGCTCGGATAGTTGCAGGAAGCGCACGTAAAGTGCACTTGAAGTGCCGATTGTCACTAGGAGATGTTCGGATCTTGTGAAGGTTCCCAAAAGGCCTGGCTTTCACGTAGATCTCACGCTTTGATGGTCAGTATCAACACTGAAGTTATTGAGAAGTCGAGAGTCAAAACTGTTTTCTGAGCCCAATCCAAAAATGTTTACCTAAACATTTGGTTAAGGCACTGGACACGGAGGCGTTCGGCGGATCATACTCTTCGGCCCCCCAACTGGCGCCCGACACACTTCGGTCGCCTGTTTGTCTGAAGGATGGTTGAAATGAAATCGATGGCATGGCGCGAACAAGCTCGTTGTAAAGGTATTGATCCAGAAGTTTTCTATCCCGTTTCGGATGAAGAATCCGACGAAGCGAAGTCAATTTGTGCCGAATGCCCTGTGCGTCTCCCGTGCCTGGAGTTCGCTTTGGCAGCGCGAGAGCGTGATGGTGTTTGGGGTGGAGCAACCGAAAAAGAGCGTCGCCGCATTATCCGTCAGCGCCGCAAGACCGCCTAGGACAGTAGTTCACGAACTCTGACCCTCCAGTAGGTAGCGGTTTAAAGAGTTCAGGGTTCGTTCCGGCATCGTCATAAAGCCTTGGGGAAGGTTATGACGTACCGTTAGAGTCGGTGGCGTGATCAGTACTCCCGCCACCGAATCCGAAAACCAGTTCCTGGCAATTGGGGGATGGCCCTCGGTGCTTGGATCAATCAGCTCACGACAAGAACTCGGGGCTGAGTTACTCCGTCCAGCCCTTTCAGAGATACTGGGCGGACGAGCCACCGCCGCCCAAATTGCTGCCTTCGCCATAGGCATGCGAACCAAGGGCGAAAGTTCTGCCGAACTAGCGATCCTGCTCGACACCATGCTCGATCTTGGGGTGCGTGTCCCGCTGCGAGACGAAGTCCGCGAAGCTGCACTGTGTACCTGCGGAACGGGTGGCGACCGCAGTCACTCAATCAATATCTCCACCACTGCTGCGTTTGTGGTGGCTGGTGCTGGGGGGCTGGTTTGCAAACATGGCGGCAGAGCGTCGAGCTCGCTAAGCGGCTCCGCCGACGTGCTTGAAGCCCTTGGTGTGGCCTTGGAAATAAGCCCTGAAGACGTGGCTACCTGCATCGATGAGGCAGGGGTGGGATTCTGTCTGGCCCCTCGCTTTCACCCGGCGATGCGCCACGCTGCACCGGTACGGCGTGAACTTGGCGTCGCTACCCTGTTCAATTTGCTTGGACCAATGGCCAATCCTGGTCGAGTGCAACGCCAAGTCGTTGGTGTGTCCGATCCCGCCGTAGCTATGCGAATGGCCGAAGTGTTGCTTTCTCGGGGGGCAACCCGAGCCTTTGTGGTGCATGGCGATGATGGCCTCGACGAAATCACCACCACCGCTAACACTCAAGTGTTGGAGATCCGGGACGGAGCAATTCGTTCGTTCGCCGTCGACCCCGTTTCGCTTGGTTTCCCATTGGCCACCATTAGCGATCTTCGCGGCGGAACTGCTGAGGAAAACGGTGTGCATTTGCGAGCGGTTCTCGAAGGTAAGCCCGGTCCTCACGCAGATATCGTGATCCTTAACGCCGCCGCTGGTTTAGTTGCCACCGGTGTCGCCGACGATTTGGCCGAAGGCTGCGAAAAGGCCCGAACCGCTATTGCGAACGGCTCGGCGATTGGTTCCCTGGAACGATTGATCGCCAGCTCGCAACGCCTCGCCGCACTACCCGTTTAGCACTCCGCTTAGCCTTACTACTTGGCGTTTGTCGTTTGTAGACGGTGGGATCAAAAATCTGCGGACCGACTTGGAATACCGAACCGGCCGTGCTCTTTTCTGGACCAACGGAGCCGTTCTCCGAATGGCAAAACCGGACCGGGAGCAAACCGGTCACCAGGCAACTCGTCGAGCGTCAGTGTGGAAGGTGCCCACCGTGAGTGATAGCAATTTGCGGTTTCAATTTACGCCTCAGCTTCGACAACTCTGGGTTTGCGAATTCGTCGTGCATTGCGTGTCTGGAGAGTTCCCCGGGTGAGCAAGTCGTCCTCATCGTGACTTGGGCCGGAAGCCTCGCCTGTCGGAACGAATCTTGGAAACCGTTGTGCTGGCAATGCGAAACCGTGTTCAGCGAACGAAACTGTTACGGAGCGTCCGCAGCGTTCCAGATATCGCACCACGCACGCCATTTCGTCGACGGTCGATGTCGGTGGCGGCACAGGTAGAGCGTGGCTATGTCGTGTGCTGACGGATTTTCGCTCGACCGGTAACTTGGGGCCTGAAGCCACGGGTTCAATCCTTGTGGGGGCTGCGTTTCTCGTCGAAGGCTTTGTCGTCGATGTTTTTGCCTTTTGTGGTGTTGTTGTCGGCCGGGCTTGCGGGGCTAGTGGGATTGCGGGGCCCGGAGCGTCGGGATCGGTAAAACGAAGGCGTCCGTCAATCACCAACAAGCTTTGGCCGCCGGTGTGCAGCTCAACTCGGCCAGCCGCACTAAGCGCGCCTACGGCTCGTTGTCGCGTTAGTGCCCTGGACAGCGCGCCTGCCCCATCACGTACTTGCGCGGCGTACTCAAACTTCTCCGATTTCGCTGCGTCGGTCATGGTAGAAAACAATCGAATCAGCGCAGCTTCGGGAGTAAGCAACAGCTCATCACGCCAATGATCTTGATTGGCAGCAATGGCGGTCTTCAGCGCAGAAGCGGCCAGCCGAGCGGCCGACGTCGAGGAGAACGGGCCAACATACGTTGCATCGTGCACGCCACCAGCATCCTTGGAAACCACGATTTTTGCCGACGGACCATCCCCAGTAATTCGTAGGTAAACGTAGTTTGTATGCAACTTGGCTTGACGATTGAACCGTGGAAGAAACCGCTGAATTAAACGAATCTCCAAGACTTCGGCCTCAATTGTAAGTGCACAGGGGATATGGTCGATGCGATGCAGAATCTCGAGCATGGCGCCGATTTTGCGGCGATCGTCGGAAGAAAAATATGACCGAACCCGTGAACGCAAATTCGTGGCCTTGCCCACATAGATGACCTTGTTGGCCTGGTCCCGAAATACGTAGACACCGGGGGAGCGGGGAAGGTCATTGGTAAGGCACAGCTTGGCGGCTTGGGGGTGACGGTTGATGGCCGGGAGTTCTGCCAAATCGGTGAGGCCTAGAACGCCATATCCAGCTGCCCGTTCAAATAGAAGATGCAACAGATCGGCGGTGGCTTTCACGTCATCAAGCGCACGGTGGGTTGGCTGGTTGTTAAAGCCAAAATGTGCACTGAGAGTTCCCAGTTTGCAGTTGGGGACTTCTTGGCGCACCAGCCTGCGAGCCAGCCCGCACGTATCGAGCACGCGGTTCGACAGCGTTGGGTAGTGATTGGCTCGCAGTGCCGCGTTGAGGAATGACAGATCAAAGCGCACGTTATGCCCAACGATCACCGCATCGCCTATGAACTCCAATAGTGAGGGAAGGACGGCGGCGATTTTTGGGGCAGGACCCACCATGGTTTCGGTGATACCCGTGAGATAGACGATTTCGGGTGGAATGGGCACCCCCGGATTTACCAACGTTTGCAACGTGCCAATGCACTTTCCACCCAGATAACGGGCCGCGCCCACCTCGGTGATAGCACACGTATTTGCTGATGCGCCAGTGGTCTCAAGATCCACCACGCAGAACGTGACTCCCGAAAGCGGATCGCCAAGATCATCGAAGGTTTGCTGGCGACTAGCGAGTTGATCGGAGACTTTTCTAGCTGCGGTTTGCACGCGGCCCGCTACAACGGTTGCGGTTGTGGTCCTTGTTGGAATGAGTGTTGGACCAGGCCGTGCAGGACCAGGATTTGCCTGGCGAACTTGTGACAGCGCGATTGGTCTTGCCGTGGTCCTGGCAATGGTGGTTTGGTTGGAGGTGCGACTTGAGGTGAAGGAGCGAGTGGGGGACGGCGCAGCTTGCGGCGGCCACAAAATGGGCGGCGGCTCATTGGGAATGGTGCGGCTGCGCGCTGGAGATGGAACAGCCATGGGCGCGTACCTTAGGCGAACAAAGGTTCGAAGGCAAGAACACTCGTTCGACGAACATCCGTAACCTCGGTGCTATCGGAATTATATCTAAGGGCATTTCGGAGGTTTCGGAGAAATCTTTTTAGAATCTTTTGGGTGCCCCGTTTTTTGTCATACCCCCTCCGTAAGTTGATGCCATGGCTTCCTCGACCTCCACGGCACGCTCCTCACGGAGCAACTCCACCGCAAGGCTTTCCCTCGTTTCCGTTAACGCCACCATTGATACTTCTGGCGGTTCAGCCAAGTTTGTACTGTCTTGCGATGGATGCGTTATGGCTCAATCGGCAGCGTGCGCGGATTGTGTGGTGACTTACCTTTGCGAAACCGATGCTGCAGAACGTGGTGGATCTGCTCGCCATGAGCTCAGCCCCGCGGAGTATGCCACCTTGACTAGTTTGCAGGCCGCAGGTATGGCCCCGGCCAACCGGCACCTCGAAGCTCACCCTTCGCGGGCGTCGCTTCGTCAACTACGCCACCTCACCTTGGTATCGGATCGAGTGTCAGCATGAACTGGATAGGAATCATCCAAATCATTTTGATCATCGCGGCCACCGGCGTTTCTGCCCGTGATTCCCAAGCAACTCGCTCCGTAGGCTCCCCGGCCCGGCTTGCCTCGCGAACTTATCGCCAACGGTGGAATTCGGAGCGAAATTCACGTGAGGTCTATCGGAGCAAACCGTTCGCTTCTGATCGGGCAACGCGATGAGCGGGATTGGGTTTGTTGTCACCGTGTTGGCGATCCTGGCTTTCCGGGCGGTACGTCGTGGTAGCAATAGGGCGTGGTGGATACTCGCAACGGTCCTTTGGAACCGTCAACGATCTCGCAACGCACGGAACTTCTCCTGGGCGTCGGGAGGGCGGCCGGATGCGATGCCATTGGCATTGCACGTGCTGCAGTGTTCTCCGAAGCACGCACCGAGCTGGAGCGCCGCAAGGAGGAGGGCCTCAGCGACGACATGGGATTTACCTATCGCAACATCGTGCGATCAACCGACCCCTCCACGGCCCTGCCAAATGCCCGATCCCTCGTGGTCGCTGCTAGACGATATCGACGTGCCGACGTGGATGCGCCAACCCCAGCCAGCGGACGAATTGCCCGATACGCGTGGAGCGATCAGTACACGCCCCTGCGAGAAGCGCTCGGCGAAGTTAGTCAAACCCTTCGCTCGTGGGGCTATCGCACCCGTATCCTCGTTGATGACAATGCCCTTGTCGACCGGGCCGCGGCCTACAAAGCGGGGCTTGGATGGTTCGGAAAAAACGCCAACCTCCTCCTCCCCGGACAAGGCTCCTGGTACGTCCTTGGATCGCTCGTTACCGACGCGGATCTGCAACCGGCAAGCGAGCCCGTAGCCGATGGTTGTGGAACCTGCGTCCGTTGCATTGATGCTTGCCCCACGGCGGCCATTGTCACCCCCGGGGTTGTTGATGCCCGGCGTTGCTTGGCCTGGCTGGTACAAAAGCCCGGGCCGTTCCCGATGGAATTTCGCGAAGCTCTCCGTGACCGAATCTACGGCTGCGACGATTGCCAGGAAGTTTGTCCGCCTAACCGGACCTTCGATCGTAAAGAGGCCCCAGAGGCACCCGACCTTTCAGCTCAGCCGTGGACTGAATTGTGCTCGCTCGTAACCGACACCGACACGCAGCTCCTCGCTCGTCATGGCCGTTTCTACCTACCCGCCCGAGATCCCAACGTTCTTCGACGCAACGCGCTCCTGGCTCTGGGCAATGTGCTGGCCGACTGGGCAAAGGAAAACTCGCTGGCTCCAGAAAAGATCTCAGCTGCGGAGCTCGGTCGCCAGGTGATCGTTGATGCGCTACTTCACGAATCACCGCTTGCCCGTGGCGCCGCGGCTTGGGCAGCTGGTCGGATCGGGGCACTTGAAGCCTTGCGATCTCGTGTTGGCGAGGAACACGATGAAACCGTTATCGAAGAACTCATGCACGCAGTAACTGCGCTGTCTCGTTAGCCTCAAAGCCATCATGCCGAACCAATTGCAACGCAACGCTGGTGAACTTCCTGGCTCATTGGCCAACGTAGGTCGAGCAAAGCATCTTCTGGTCACCAACGATTTTCCACCCAAGATTGGCGGCATCCAGTCATACCTCTGGGAGCTGTGGCGCAGATTTCCGGCAGGCTCGGCCGAAGTGCTCACTACCCCGTATGCCGGAACCGCCGCATTCGATGCAGCTGCACCGTTACCCATTACCCGAACCAAGCAAAAATGGATGGCGCCAACCCGAGGGCTCCGAGAACAAATGGTGGCCCACGCCAAACGTATGGGTACTGATTTTGTGCTGCTTGACCCTGCCCTGCCCATGGGATGGCTCGGTCCGCAACTGCGCAGCGAAGGCATCCGCTACGGGGTCATCTTGCACGGTGCCGAAGTAACCGTTCCGGGCCGCCTTCCACTCGTTCGTTCAGCCTTAGCCAAAGTCCTTGCCGAAGCAGAGCTGGTTGTGGCAGCCGGCGGATATCCACTCGCCGAGGGAGAACATGCAATCGGCAGAAAACTGCCTTCGATCATCGTTCCACCCGGGGTCGACGTTGAACGATTTGCTCCTCTTCTCAACAGCGAAAGCCCTGATCTCGACATCGAAACCCGATCGGAGCTTCGTCGCACGTTGGGTCTCCCCGTTGTCGGCCCGTTGGTCGTTTGCACCAGCCGGCTTGTACCCCGCAAAGGTTTCGACACCGTGATTGCCGCTGCCGGACAGATCGCCGCAGAGTTTGGAACACTTACCGTCGCCATTTCTGGTGGTGGACGCGACCGCGAACGTTTGGAACGCAAAGCCAAAGAAGCTATGTCCAAGCACGAAAGCCTCGACGTTCGCTTTCTGGGGCGGATCACCGACGAACGACTCGTGCAGCTGCTCCAAGTTGGTGATGTGCACGCCATGATTTGCCGCAACCGATGGGCTGGCTTGGAGCAGGAAGGCTTCGGGATTGTCTTCCTGGAGGCTGCAGCGTGTGGTACCCCGCAAATTGCCGGCGCTAGCGGAGGGTCCGCCGAAGCGGTAGTCGACGGAGAAACCGGCTTGGTGGTGGCCAACCCCAAAAGTGCCGTTGACGTTGCCTCGGCCATGCGTACCCTGCTCAACAACCCCGATCTCCAAGCCCAGATGGCCATTGCCGGACGAAAACGAGTCGTGAACGAACTCACTTACGACATCCTCGCAACCCAACTCCATACTCGAATCACCCAATGCCTCACCGCTTAATCACAAAAGGCCCAGCCGTGAATCCCTAAATTATGTGAACTCGGTGGGGATGACTACGACGCGGGGCCCGAAGGCATAGAGTCGGTTATGTGCGCGTTCCCCCGTGCGCGAGTGTCGGAGGAAACATGATGGCTGAGCACGCAACTGAACATCTCAACGTTGGGGCAACGACTGATAGCTGTATAGCTATCGCCCTCGACTACGAGCGTTACCCTGAATGGGCTCCCGATATTAAGGATGCCCAAGTTCTGGAACGTGATGATCGCGGCCGTGGCACCAAGGTGGCCTTCCGCGCTGCGGCGATGGGCCGAAGCGCCTCCTATGTGCTGGCCTACACCTACAACGAAGACACCCGTCAAATCGCTTGGTCGCTCGTCGAGGGCGACATCATGCGCACCCTTGATGGCTCCTACCTCTTTGAACCCACTGCAGATGACACCACCGACATTACGTACCACCTGTCGGTTGAGTTGGTTGTACCGATCCCGGGATTCGTGAAGCGTCGGGCGGAAGGCAAAATAATGACAACGGCGTTGCGCGAACTTAAGCTCCGGGCCGAATCCATGGCCGTTGCCTAAACCGCTCGAAATCCGACCGGATCAGCTCGACTGGATCAGATGGCCGTAATCCACTACCGGAACTCGGGACGGCGCGTGTTCGACCGGTAAGCAGCGCCCAACGAACCTACGCCAGCGTTACTGGCAATCTAGGATCGACACATCATGACGCCAACGAACGGAACAGCGTCGATCGGCATCGATTTGGGCGGAACGAAATGCGCCGGCGTTGTGCTCGATGCCAGTGGCGCTGTCGTAGCTCGACATCGAGTGCCCACCCCTAACGGCGGAGATGCCATCATTGCGGCTATTGTGGCCACGGCAACCGGGCTCCGCAATCAAGCCCATGAGCTTGGCCTTGGCGAAATTGATCATCTCGGTATTGGAATGCCTGGGTTGGTTACCCCCAACGGGAACCTCCGGTTTGCGCCGCACCTATTTGGGGTTACCGAAGTACCCCTTACCGACATGCTGCGAGCCCAATTTGATGCGGTGAAATCTCCGTTCTCCGTCGTCAATATAGAGAACGACAACACCGCCGCGGCTTGGGCCGAGTTCACCTCCGGGGCCGGTAAAGGTGTCGACGACATGGTTTACGTGGGGTTTGGAACCGGTATCGGCGGCGCTGCGGTAGTTGGAGGCAGGCTGCAGCGGGGCCGCAATGGTTTTGCTGGCGAGTTGGGCCATATGGTGGTTGATCGCAACGGTGATCCGTGTGTGTGCGGACGAAATGGGTGTTGGGAGCTCTACGCCTCAGGACAAGGATTAGCCAAACTTGCCGGACGACCCGGGCCAGAAATCACTTCTGCCGCCCATGTTGGTGATGAGGATGCTACCGAAATTCTGCGGGCCTTCGCTCGCAACGTCGCCCTTGGGTTGGCCGATTTAGTGGCCATTTACGATCCCGAAGTATTGGTACTTGGCGGGGGAGTCATGTCGCCTCCAGAACCGCTGGTGGGAATTATTCGCATGGCCTTACCTCTCACCATGGGTCTTGGTGCCTTCCACAGACCTATTCCAAAAGTGGTCGCAGCAGAACTAGGAGGCGAGGGCGGAGCAATCGGTGCAGCCCGGCTTGCTTTACTTTCCTAATGTGGTGAATGCGAGGTTAGTTCTGCGCGATAAGGAGCCCATGCAGGCAGAAGGCCACAGCATGTTTGGCCACCTCCTCGGGATCTTCCCCTCGGGCGTAAATGGCCTTGCGGGAAAGTTCATTGAGTACCCCGATTATGGCGTAGGTAATAAGGAGCGGGTCGCCATCGGCAATACGTCCAGCGGCCATACCATCTTTAACGTGGCGCATTGTGTCGGCGGCACCGACCTCCTGCCCTAACTGCAGGGTTGGGGCAAAGGTGGGTTCGGTCGCGGCGAATTGAAACAGGGTGGAAAGGTGGCGGTTAGTGGAAAGCCATTTCATGGTCGAATAGATGCCCTGCTCAATCCGTTGCACCGGGTCTTCGATGCTGCCGATACTGCGTTGCTGTGCTCGGCGAAGGGCTAGCTGGGCGTCTTTGAGAATCTCAACGAAGAGTTGTTCCTTCGATTCGAAGTACCAATAGAAGACCCCTTTCCCTACGGCAAGTTCGTCGACGATTTCAGCTACTGAGGTGGGATGGTAACCGTTTGCGGCGAAACGTCGGGCTGCAAAATCCATGAGCTGTGCTCGTCGTTCCTTGCCTCTCGCAGTAAGTCGTCGTTGTTCCATGGCCTGAACACCGTAAAGCAGGCATTGACCAAATCACCAATTTTGTTCGAGTTCTGTGTTCCTTCGAACGCCGCAGCGCCTTGCTGAAGGAGATGCCCGTCCAAACTAGTAACTTCGCCCCCTGTCTTTGGTGCAGCCTCTGAACGCGTGATGTCGATGTAGACGGCGAATTTGTAAACATCCGATAACAAATTTGGGACGATTCGTGATTCTTGTGTCAAGCGTGACAATGGCCATCGGAGAGGCGCGAACCCTAAACACCTTCTACAGTGCATGTCATGGCCTACAAGATCTTCAAAGCGATCCTCGGGCCCATCCTGCGAATGTTGTTTAAGGTTCGAGTGGAGGGCATTGAAAACGTCCCAAAAAACGGCGCCGTTATTCTGGCGAGCAACCACGTCAGTTTTTGCGACTCGATTTTTTTGCCGCTGGTTTTAAAACGCAAAGTCATTTTCGTGGCTAAGGCCGAATACTTTGAGCAGAAGAAGACTGCCTGGTTTTTCAAAATGATGGGCCAGATTCCTATCAAACGCGGTGGCGGTTCGGCTTCGGCTCGAGCGTTGGCATCAGCCCAAGAGGTGCTCGAATCCGGCGGCACGTTTGGCATCTACCCAGAGGGCACCCGCTCCCCCGATGGTCGTCTCTACAAGGGTCGCACGGGTGTTGCTCGGCTGGCGCTCGATACCAAGTCGCCGGTAGTGGCTGTGGCCATGATTGGGACTCGTGAAGCACAGCCGATTGGCCAGATCAAGCCCAACTTTTTCACGCCCATAACTATCAAATTTTCTCGTCAGTTGAAATTTGATCGTTACGCCACCAAGCGTGACGACCCGCTCGTCCTTCGACGCATCACCGATGAAATCATGTTTGAACTACGAGAACTTTCGGGCCAGGTGTACGTAAACGAATATGCCCCGAAGAAGAGTACCGACACGGCCTCGGTCGCTGAGGCCCCAGTAGCCATGGTGCGCTCTTTAAACCCGCCCGCAGAAAACCAGCAACTTGTAACCGTCGCGTAGCGGCGCCCGGGCACTAAGTTTTTGGCAATGAGTCGTTGAGTGTTGGCAATGAGCCGTTGAGTTTGGAAACAAACTGTTCGCTAAATCGCTCGTCAAAGTGCAAGGATTCCGAACGGTGAGCTGCTAAACCAATTCCATGCCTTTGTTTGCCGTCCGTATTTGGCTTCCTGATCGTCCTGGAGCGCTTGGTGCTGTAGCCAGCCGTATCGGTGCGGTCAAAGGCGACCTCATAGGTATAGATATTTTGGAACGTGGAGCTGGGCGAGCCATTGATGAATTGATCATTGAGCTACCCGATGCCGAGTTGGTCCCGCTGCTTCTGCGTGAACTCTGCCAAGTCGATGGAGTTGACGTCGAAGAAGTTCGACCCATTAAAGATCTCGCCATTGATCCTCGTCAAGATGCGCTGGACACGGCTATAGCTTTGGTCGAGTCGCCGTCGGTTCAACTTTTGCTAAGCGCGCTTGCT
>JAYUVJ010000061.1:0-11392 GCA_043754155.1 Acidimicrobiia bacterium | reverse complement strand
CGGCCACGCGTTCAGCAATGGTGCGGGCGGCCAAACGTCGGGGTTGGGTATGAGCGATAAGACCACGTACGCCACGGCCGAGGGCCAGGCAAATCTTGGGTAGCTGCGTGCTCTTACCAGAACCCGTCTCGCCAGCCACAACCACAACTTGGCAGTCGCGAATCAACGCAGCAATATCGTTAGAACGATCGGCGATAGGTAGCTCGCTGGGGATGGTGACAACGGGAACGCCCGCAGCACGTTTCGCCAGAGCGATTTCTGCATGACCAATGGCCCCGGAAACTTTGGCCAACTCTTTCGCTCGCACATCGCCTTTGGAAGAACGCGCTCGTTGAATGCGTTTCCGTAACCTTGAAGCGTCAAACACGGAGACATTTTCCAGCCGATCAAAAAGCGCACTCGGCGAGTTGTTACCCTGCGCAGTGGTTTGCTTGATGGGTGCAGGCGGCGTTGCTTCAGGTAACGGAGCTTGTCCAATGCTCTGCGCCTGCGGTGATTCCTCGCCCATAGGCGCTTAGTGACTCACGGGCACAGCGGCCGAGCCCCAAGGCTGCGATTCGCCGATGGGCTTATGGAACAGATTGAACACCACGCCGCCGAGCCCAATGGTGATTGCCGCAAACAACAGTGGAGTTTTCGCGCCGGTTCCGGAACCAGTGATGTAGCCGATCAGCGCCGAAGCAGGAACCTGAGCCAAGCTCTGCACTCCCGACGAAATACCCATAGCCGCACCCTGCTTGCCAGGCTCGGCGGAGCGTGAGATCAAGCTCGTGATATTGGCAATGGTGAGACCGTTGAACAATGTGAACACCGGAATTATGAGGTAAATCGGCAGTGTCGAATTGGCGAGTAGGTAGACGACCATTACTCCAGCCTGTCCAAACATAGACAATCGCAAGATCTTCTCGTCTGCAAATTTCTTCGCGAACTTGCCTACAAGCACTGCTTGGGAGAAGGCAATAAACAAGCCGACGATGGCAAAAAAGTCACCAGTTTTCGACGGGGTGAAGCCAAACTTTCTGGCGGCATAGATACCAAAGAATGACGTAAAGAACGTGAATCCGCAGTTAAAGAAAAATGCTGCAGCTAAAGGTGTCCGCAGCCGTTTGGATTTGAAACCTTCCACCACGTTGGTAAAGGACTGACCGAGATGGAGTTTGCCGCCCCGCACCTTTTCTTTCAAGGTCTCAGGGAGGAGGGCCAAAATCTGCACGCAGTTCAAGGCCGAGAGGGCGGTAGCAAACCAAAACGGTGTGGTCGCACCAAACCATGACGGGGTATGGAACAGACCATAAAAGGAGGTGTTTGGCGAAGAAAGTCGTCCGCCAAGGTAGGGACCGATGATGAAGCCCAGCCCAAATGCGGCGCCGATCAGGCCAAAGTTCTTTGCCCGGTTTTCATTCGTGCTGATGTCACCAATAGAAGCTTGCGCGACAGCGATATTTCCGCCGGTTAGTCCATCTAGGGCCCTTGCGGCGAAGAGCAGAGGAAGGTTCTTTGTGGCGATACCCACAGCGAACAATGCGTATCCCACCGCAGTCCCGCCAATGGAAAAGGCCAGGACAGGTTTGCGTCCGTAACGATCGGAGAGTTGCCCAAGAATTGGCGACGCAAGAAAAATGCAGAAGGGGAAAATAGCCTGCAGCCAGCCAAGCATGATGAGCGACTCTTTGAACGACCAGCCCGAGGGTGTAATTCGGTAAGGCGATTTGGGATTGATGAGCAGCGGGAAGACTGGCAAGAGGATGCCAAATCCCAGCATGTCGACAAAAATGGTAAAGAAAATGGCCCCGAGTGGGCTTCTACCCTTTGGGCCCGTCGATTGGGCGGGGGTGTGAGGGGAAATTCGAGGGCCAACCGAGTTCTCAAGCGGATTGCGAATGTTTGCAGACACGGCCACAAACCCTACTGGGCTTATCCCTCCTACTCCACTGGCTCTTGGGCTGCTAGCTGGTGTTTCGCTTGAGACTGCTAGGGGATTTGATGGCTCGGTGCCTTTGTCATGCAGCAGTCTGAGAACGAATTCAGGTCACCCTAAGACCGCCTTCACCAAGCTTGAAGGGTTGTCTCGTTGCCCAAGACCGATTAGAGCAACTCCTACGGGTGGTTCTAAGCCGCTTCAGCCAAAAGCTTGGCCACCACAAGATCGGAGTTTTCATAGCCGCCTTCGCCAATGTGAGTGTGGCGAATCACTCCTTTGCGATCAATGAAGTAGAACTCAGGCCAATAGCGATTGCGGTAGGCATTCCAGGTCTTGTTTTGGTTGTCCTGGGCCACGATGAACTTGATGTTTTCGCGTTTGATGGCCTTCTTCACATTTGCAGTGGTGCGTTCAGAATCAAACTCTGGAGTATGTACACCTATGATTTCAAGGCCCTTGTTGTGGTACTTCGTGTACAGATCATTCATGTGGGGAAGTGTCCGTTGGCAGTTGATGCAGCCAAAGGTCCAAAAATCGACGATCACCACCTTGCCTTTGAGCTCAGCCAAGGTAACGGGCTTGCCTTTTGAATTCATCCAGTTCTCTAACCCAACGAACTCAGGTGCCGGGTAGGGGGCTTCAACGTTGAGTTTGGCGGTTTTTGCTGCAGCGATAGCCCGGTTCTCTCGCACTTGGCTGGCGATTATTGGAAGCCCGACAGCTAGCGCAGCAGCTACAAAAACTGGGAGACGACGAATGCGTGGGGCCATAGGAAAACCGTACGACGTTGGAGGAGCAGGAAATCTTGTGCTCCTAAGCCGCTTCTCAGAAAATCAGAGTGAGAGAAGTCAGAGTGAGAGAAGTCAGAGTGAGAGGGGTCTGAGTGAGAGAAGTCAGAGTGAGAGAAGTCAGAGTGAGAGAAGTCAGGGTGAGAGAAGTCAGGGTGAGAGAAGTCAAAGTGAGAGAAGTCAAAGTGAGAGAAGTCAGGGTGAGAGAAGTCAGGGTGAGAGAAGTCAGAGTGAGAGAAGTCAGAGTGAGAGAAACAGGACGAACGGGTTCCGAAGGCGGTTCTGTGGCTAGGACTTGTGGCCTTAAGCGGCCTCGCTGCGGTTGGTCGTGTGTCGGCTCGGGGCAATCAGCGCGCCACTGAAAAGCGCGCCAGCGAAAAGCGCCACCGAAAAGCGCCACCGAAAAGCGTGCCAGCGAAAAGCGCCACCGATAGATGAGTTCCGTGAAAAACCAGGAGAAAACCGTCAAATCCAATCCAAGTCTCATTCTGCGTCGAAACACCATTGAACCTATTCAGTTTGAAGGAGTATCAATGAAGATTTCCCGTCGACTCACCCTTACAGCGGCCGTTTTCGCATCAATAGGAATCGGGTTTGTCACGCAGCCGGTATCTTCGTCGGCAGCTGGAATCCCTGGCGTTTGCAGCGAACGTGCCGAAGGAGGATCCGGGTTGGCCTATGGGCTCACTTCGGATCAGCGGGTTATTTGCTTCAAGGTGAATCGGCCTAGTGCAAACAAGACGCTCATGTCTGCAGCGCTGCTCGCTTCCCCGGATACTGCTCTTGTCGGAATAGATGTACGACCGGCCAACGGTGCTCTCTACGGGGTAGGCGATGCAGGCGGTATCTACCTGCTGGATCCAATGGCTGGACGGCCGGAACTCAAGGCGCGCCTTAACGTTGGGCTATCCGGTCGATCGTTCGGAATGGATTTCAATCCGACGGTTGATCGACTGCGTATTGTGAGCGATTCTGGGCAAAATTTGCGAGTCAACGTTGATACAGGCGCTGCCACGGTAGACGGAGCTTTGAACTTCACCGCCGGAGTGACAGCCTTAGGAATTGGCGGGGTCGCTTACACAAACAATGACAACGATGCCTCCACCGCCACCACCTTGTTTGACATTGATTCCGTTTTAGACCAACTTGTTACTCAGAATCCGCCCAACAGTGGAACCCTTGTCTCCGTTGGGCGGTTGGGCTACGACACATCCGCCGCTGTCGCCTTTGACATTCGGTCGACACTCAAAGACGGCAAAGCCGTATCGAACGAGGGGTTCGTTGCCCTTGGCGGTGGAGGCAGTTTCTACAGCATCGATCTCGTAACCGCTGAACTTAGATTCATCGGAAACCTCGGTAACGATCAGCTTGTCGGATTCTCTTTCCCCATCACGTGATCCGCTAGAGCAACGACCGTCCGAGTAACGGAGTCAGCGCACGACTTTGAATTGATACATGGACTGCAAGAATCTCTTGTCATTCCGCACCTGTGGCCCTCACAGGTGCGGAAAAGGTCCGTCGGGGTGCCTCGTACCTTCGATTTGATTCGTTGATGTTTCGCCCTCTTCACAAACTGCTTCGAAATTCGTATGTTTATCACCGGCCCCACAGCCTTTTGTGGGGTTTTCGCATGACAGGAGCCTTTATTGAACACCATCGCCGCCCCGGATCGCCCGGGATTCCCGACTAGCAAACTCGAAGCATTCCTGGCTGACAACGCAGCCACCGGAGCAATTGAGACGCCGTTCGTGGTAATCGACACCGATGTAGTAGCCGCCCGCTACGATGCTCTCAAAATTGCCCTCCCCCAAGCCGATGTGTTTTATGCCGTGAAGGCAAATCCCGGCCCAGAGATTTTGCAGTTGGTCGCGGCACATGGTGGCAAGTTCGATGTGGCATCCCCAGTTGAGGTCGATATGGCCTTCGCAGCTGGTGCTTCACCCGCCGATATCTCCTTCGGCAACACCATCAAAAAGCAACGCGATATCGCCTATGCCTATGCCAAAGGAATTCGTCTGTACGCATTTGATTCCGAGGGTGAGCTGGAGAAGCTCATCGCCGAAGCTCCCGGATCTACGGTGTTCTGCCGTGTTCTGTGTGACGGTACCGGAGCCGATTGGCCCCTAAGTCGCAAGTTTGGCTGCGAACCAGATGAAGCATTGCGCCTTCTTCGTATTGCTGCCGCTGCCGGAATGCAGGTTGGTGTTTCCTTCCACGTCGGCTCACAGCAACGCAATGTTGAAGCTTGGGACGACGCTCTCGCCGAAGTTGCTCCAATTGCTCGTGCGCTTATGAATGAAGGCGTTCGTATGGCGGTTGTGAACATCGGTGGCGGCTTCCCCGGTGTGTACCAAGACGCGATGCCAACCGTCGACGTTTACGGTGCAGCAATCCAACGTGCACTTATCACCCACATGACGCCGATCTTTGGTGACGTACTTCCGCGGATCATTGCTGAGCCCGGTCGCTACCTGGTTGCCGACGCTGGAGTGCTCCAAACCGAAGTGGTACTGGTTTCGAAGAAGCACCCCCTCGAAGATCGCCGTTGGGTGTACCTCGATTGCGGCAAATTTGGTGGTTTGGCTGAAACAATGGACGAGGCAATCCGCTATCGCCTTCGAACTCCGCATGATGAAACTCCCGGCATGGCTCGCGGTAACGTAACCATTGCTGGCCCCACCTGTGATTCGGCCGACGTGCTGTACGCCAAAAGCGATTACACCTTGCCGATGGCCCTGGCCCCTGGCGATCGGGTGGACATTATGTCTACCGGTGCTTACACAACCACGTACTCCGCAGTGGCCTTCAACGGCTTCGCCCCGCTCCGCCAGATTGTTATATAGGGAGCGCAAACTATGTTCACCTGGAATCTCAAAGTGCCTCGGCCTCGGCCGGGGCACTCCCCGTTTCAGGGCAAGTCAAACCACGAACGCGCCTGCATCAAGAACAGCCTTCACGTTTATGCGACTGTCCGATCTTGGGCGTGACCAGACTTCCGGGCCTTTTTGACCACAGACTCTGAGTATCCGAGTTCACGGGCTGCATGGTCCAAGGCTGCGTCTGTCGACGGGCCGTCTTCGAGTTCCCACGCCGTTAGTGTTGCGTTCAGCGACTCGTTTCTGAGCTCTTGGGCTGCAGCTTCAGCCATCCAGGCGCAAATCGTTGTCCGGCGCTTGTCGGCCGCAATCCGTACCTCGTTGGCCAAAACTGGATCAACGGAGATTGAGAGTCTTTCCATGCAAACGATCGTATTAGAGCTGGACGGTGTTCTCCAGAGCCATATTTCGAGAATGCAAAAGGGCCCGCTGCGTGAACAGCGGGCCCTTCAAACTTCAGTCAACGACCGCTTGGCGGCCAAAGAACTACTTCTGGATTTCGATGGTTACTCGACGGCTCTTGGCCAAATCGGCAGCCTGCTCGCTGTCACCCTTGGCGGATGAGGCGAACTCGATGTTTGAAGCCTTGTCGCCCAAGCCACCTTTGAGGGCCTGCACTACTGCTGCAGCACGGGCCACGGAGAGCGCTTGGTTCTTTGCGGCATTGCCACGGCTGTCTGCGTGACCAATTACGTTCACCTTGGTACCGGCAGGAAGTTGCTGAAGGATACGAGAGGCGGCAACGATCTTGGCTTGGCCTTCGCCGTTGATGGCTGCCGAAGCAGTGTCGAAGTAGACGGTGAGGTCTTCGGGAGTTGCGTCGCCAGCAGCATTAACTACTGCGGCGGCTGCTGGAGCTTCGCCAGCGGTGAGCGAAGCCAGGTCAAGATCCTTGGGCAAGAGAACGGCGTCGATAACGTGGATGACACCGTTTGATGCAGCAACGTCGGCGGTTACAACGGTTGCGCCGTCAATGGTTACTTTGCCAGCATCGGCAACGAGCGCAGCCTTGGAGCCTTCAACAGTGGCAACTTCGCCGGTTTTGACGTCGGCAGCCATAACCTTGCCCGCAACCACGTGGTAGGTAAGCACCTTGGCCAGAACAGCCTTGTTCTCTGGGAGCAAAAGTTTGGCGAGAACGGCCGGATCAAGTTTGGCGAACGCTTCGTCGGATGGGGCGAAAACGGTGAACGGGCCGGGGCCCTTCAAGGTGTCAACAAGGCCAGCAGCTTCAACGGCCTTAACCAGCGTGCCAAACGAACCGTTTGCGGCAGCAACGGCAACGATGTCACCGGCGGCAGCAGCAGCAGCAGCAGCAGGAGTTGTGGCAGCGGCACCATCGGCGACGAGCTTGGTGAGATCAACCGAAGCTGGCACCAAAACGGCGTCAATAGCGTGGACAACACCATTGCCTGCAGCCATATCGGGGGTAATTACGTTGGCTCCGTTGACGGAAACCTTGCCGTCGGCCGAGGTGAAGTTCAGGTCGGAGCCCTCGATGCTTTTGACCGGGCCAGTAACGATGTCACCAGAGGCGACCTTGCCGGAGATCACGTGGAAGCTCAGGATCTTGGCCAAAACGTTTTTGTTGGCGGGAAGGAGCAACTTGTCGAGAACGCCAGCGGGCAGGTTGTTGAATGCCGTGTCGGTTGGGGCCAGAACGGTGAATGGTCCAGCGCCCTTGAGCGTGTCGGTGAGGCCAGCGGCGCCGATCGCTGCGGACAATTTGGAGAACTGCGAATCGCCGAAGGCAACATCGACAACGCTAGCGGCGGCCGGCGCGGCAGCTACGGAGCTCGCGGTTGTACCAGCGACGGTGGAGTCATCTGCTGCTGGCGTTGCTGCAATCGAATCTGAAGCGACAACGGTGCTTTCTGTAGCGGTATCGGTAGTTACGGGTTTGTCGTCTTTATTGCACTTCGTGAGGCCGAAACCGAGAAGGACGGCGCCAAGAATTGCAGCGGGAACCAACCACATTGTCCCCTTCTTTTTGCGGTCGTTATTTACCGTGACCGCGGCGCCCTTGAGTGTGCCTGCATTGCCCTTTGCGGCTCCGCTTGCGGCACCAACGCCACCTTTGAGCGCTCCAGTTGCTGCTCCGGCAATACCTGCAACTCCGGCTGCCGCGCCTGCACTAAGACCGTTGAAGAGGTCAACGCCAGGAAGATTCAATCCTCCGAGGGCAGACTTTACGTATCCCAGATCGCCAGCTTCAATCTTCTTGCCGAGGGTGTCGTAACCATCGCCGGGAAGGTGATTCTTCAACCAAGCGAATTTGCCGCTCTTAAACGATTCGCTAAACCAAGCGATGTCATTGGACTTGAGTCGGTCGAGCAGATGGCGAAGTTCGCCGATTGGAGGCAGTTCCATAGTGATCCTTTGTAGATGGCAGGGGAATTACAGGACAGTATGCAATATCTCAAGGGCGAACTGAACCCTCGTTAAGGGTTCTTAGGGCAAATTTGCTCCAAGCCCAATGACATCGGACACGCTGGAGGGTTCAAGCGTGAATCGTGCCCAAGTTCGGTATCACCACCCAAATTTCAAACGGCGCGATTGCGAACTCGGGACGGTTGGTCAGGGTTGTTTGAAGGCGCTGTTTAAAGCCCTGTTTAAAGCCCTGTTTAAAGCCCTGTTTGTAGGCCCTGTTATCGGAACTTTTGGAAGGTTGTTCTCCGCCCGTGAGTGCGCTTTCAGCCGCTGTTTCTCAGGCCGGTGGCGATGCCATTGAGGGTGAGTTGGATGCCTCGAGTCACTCGTTCTTCGTTGTCGCCGGAACGAAAACGTTTCAGTAGCGACACTTGCAGGATGTGCAGCGGATCGAGGTAGGCAAAACGATTGGCGATTGAGCGGGCCAAGCTGGGATTATCGGCGAGAAGATCTGTGGAGCCGGTTATCACGCTGTGCCATTGCACTGCTCGGGCGTGTTCAGCGCAGATCCTGGAAAACACTGTTTCACGAAGGTTTTCGTTGGTGACGAGCGTTGCATAATGAGCAGCAATGCTGAGATCGGTTTTCGCCAAGACCATGCCCATGTTGGACATCGTGGTTTGCATGAACGGCTCGCTGGCATGAAGCTGTTGGAGCTCAGCAATACGGTCTTCGCTACCGTTTGTATACGTAGCAAATGCAGTGCCGGCTCCGTACCATCCTGGGATCATCAACCGGCATTGGCTCCACCCAAACACCCACGGGATAGCGCGCAGATCGGCGATGCGATTCGAGTTTGACCGTGAAGCCGGACGAGATCCCACATTAAGCATGGCGATTTCTGGCATTGGGGTGATCGAGCGGAAAAGGTCGGTGAATCCCTCTGTCCCGTAGACCAACTGTTGGTAGGTGCTTAAGGCTGATTTGCTCAACACTTCCAGCACGTTCCACCATGGTTGCTTGCCGGTTTTCCTGATTGTGGTTGCAAGTGTCGGTGTTTCTGTCGACGGGTTTGTTTGCGTGTTGCTGACCGTACTCAAAGGTATCGATTGGTCTGGCGAAGTTTCCGGTGAAGCATTCGCCGAACTGGGTGAATCGGTTACTGAACCGGGCTTTGGGGTGGAAGCTAGGAGGGTGGCGGCCACTAGGGTTTCGAGGTTGCGCCGGGCTGACCCAACTTGACTGAATTTCGCGGCCACCACTTCGCCTTGTTCGGTGATACGGATAGCCCCGTCCACACTTCCTGGTGGTTGGGCCAGGATGGCATCAAAGCTCGGTCCACCGCCACGTCCAACCGTGCCGCCTCGTCCGTGAAATAATCGTAGGCGTACGTTGTGTTTTGCGGCCACGTCGACCAAAGCTGATTGTGCTGTGTAGAGGGCCCAGTTGGCTGTGAGGTAGCCACCGTCTTTGTTGGAATCGGAGTAACCGACCATCACCTCCTGGGTATTGTCACGTACACGTATCAATGATCGGTAGGTGGGGTGGCTGAGCAATGCGTCGAGTGTGGCGGCGGCCCGGTCCAGGTCGTCGATAGTTTCAAATAGTGGAACGACGTCGAGGCTGAGTTGCGCCGGGGTCTCGCCCACAGCTGGAACGTAGAGCCCGGTTTCTTTGCCTAGGAGGAGCACTTCCAACACGTCGCTAACCGATTCGACTTTGGAAATCACATAGTGAGCAATGATGGCTGCGCCCGATCGCTGCTGAGCGGAATACGCAGCCCGAATGACCCCAAGTTCGGCTTCGCTGGTGGCCGAAAGGGTGAGCTGTCGATTACGGAGCGGACGGGCGTTTGCCGCCTCCTTGCTCAGGACTGCCACTCGGGCTGATTCGTCGAGATCTAGATAGTTGTCGCAGACACCACCAACTCCTAGTAACTCAGCGACAACGACTTCGTGATTAGCCGAGTTTTGGCGCATGTCTAACCCGCAGAGATGGGCTCCGAAGATTTCGATTCCGCGGCGTAGTGGGACGACTCGCTTATCAGCTAGCGCCCTGGAACCATGTGAGGTGAGTGAATCGGCAACGCTATCGAGATCAGCTAGTAGCTCACCTAAGTGCACGTAGGGTTCTAGTGGTACAGAAGGCACTAATCCATCAACTTCGCCCAGTGCTTGCGTGGCATATGCGTGGAGTCGAGCGTGCATTCCGCGTAGTGCTCTGCGGTAGGGCTCATCGGCGCGGAACGGTGAATCATCACCCGAGGCTTCGGCCAAAGCATTTAGCTCGGGTGTGGTTTCCACGAGCCGTGAAGAGAGCGACAAATCCACCGACAGCTCTAGCAAAGAAGCTAGGTGATGGTTGAGTGCCGTTGCTGCCTGTCGCCGGGTTGCGGTTTCGAGAACTTCTGCGGTTACGAACGGATTCCCATCACGGTCGCCACCGATCCATGATCCAACCTGTACCGATTTCTTCACCGTGATGGGATCGGAGCTGGGCCAAAGTTTGTTTATGGTGTTCTCTAGATCGGTATGCAGCGCCGGGACCGCCTCGAACAGGGATGCATCGTAGTAACGCAGCGACTCATTGATCTCGTCGGCAACGCGCAGTTTTGACAACCGAAGAATGGCAGTTTGCCAGAGGGATAAGATCTGTACACGTAGTTCTTGAATGGCCGGGTCGTCGTTGTCTATTTCTCCGGGCCAACGGTCTCCGAGCGCTTTTGCCACACGGGCTAATCCTTCGAGCACGGTGCGACGGCGAACTTCGGTTGGGTGTGCGGTGAGAACCGGTGTAACCGAGAGTCGATCGATCTGGGTACGTATGGTTTCCAGATCAACGTTGGCATCGTGGAGTTCTTGCAGCGCCGCGGAGATACTGGCTGGTTGCGCGTGGCCAAGTCGACGGTGAAACAACCGCCGCTGTTCGTGGTGCACATCTTCGGCGGTATTAGCCAGGAGCGAAAACCAGCCGAAAGCCCGAATGACGTGAAGCGCATCATCGGTATTGATCTTTCCCAGGCTCTCAGAGAGATCGGCCACCGGGCTCGTGCCGTTACGCCGGGCGCCAACACTGGTGCGGCGGGCGGTTTCCACGTGATCGAACACCTGTTGCCCAGCCTGTTCGGCAATCACATCGCCAAGAAGACGCCCAAGCAACCGCACATCACCCTCAGCGGCAGTATCGGCCCGATCAATCGCTGCAACAGATTCCACATTCACGTCAGTAGACACGTGCATAAACCTTAGTTGTCTCACGCACAGTTCGGGTTCGCATAGCGTGATCAAAATGGCTGGAGAAGTGTTCCCATCTTTCGTGCAACTGAAGGTCTTGCCTTAGCCGCTTGGTATGCGCGAATAGGATTTGAGGTAGTTGGTGAGCATCGCTTTGCTTCGGGCCGTCCCCTCTTTATGCCTTTCTTCGGAGAGGCGATGTAA
>JAYUVJ010000060.1:0-5460 GCA_043754155.1 Acidimicrobiia bacterium | reverse complement strand
TTGCATCCGATGATGCTGCGAGCTATGCCGAGGCCGACGCAACCGGCAAAATCCCGTCGCACCTTTTGGCTCGCAGTGCGGAAGCCAAAGCGAAGAAAGAAAGTGCTGCGGCTGAAGGCGGAGGTGGAGTAGCTGTTCTGGAAAAGCCGACCGCTGGAGTAGCTGCCGCTGCAGCCGCACTTGCGACATCGGGAACTGCTGGCTTGGTGGGTCCTGCGGGACACACCCAGCGATTGTTGACCGTAGTTAAAGCCGGCTCCATCCAAGACGTGAAAGCCGTGCCAACCGACAAGGTTTCCACCTGGCCGCACCTACTTATCGGTGAATTCGTAGCGTCGCTTGCTTGCCTGGTGCTTCTAGTCATTTTGTCGGCATTCGTAAACGCGCCGCTTAAGGAACTGGCCAACTACAACTTGACAGAAAACCCAGCGAAGGCCCCTTGGTACTTCCTTGGTTTGCAGGAACTCCTCACCATGTTCCACCCGATGGTTGCCGGTGTAACCATTCCCGGCATGGGCATGTTCATCCTGATCCTCGCCCCTTACTTAGACAAGAACCCGTCGAACAAGCCCGAAGACCGCAAGATTGCCATCTCGCTGTTCACGATCTTCATGATGTTCTGGGCCATCCTGGTAATCATCAGCTCGTTCTTCCGAGGACCTGGCTACAACTTCATCATGCCTTGGCGTGATGGAATCTTTTTCAATCTTTGAACAGTGAAGCGGAAGAAATCGTGCAGCGTTTTTATTCACTCCCAAGTACAACTTCGAAACTTCAGCGGAAACGCTGCGTAATTGCTTTCGTGAACACGTTCAACTCGAGTAAGCGGGTCCCCCAATCATGAGTACTGGAATCAAACTTCTTCTCGCCATCGTCGTAGTGGTGATCCTCGCTGGCGTGTTTCTCATCGTCACCGCCAGGTCAAGTGACACAAACGCGGCAACCGGCCTCCTGAGCCGGGAAACACAAAAACGTGACCGTAAGCGCAAAAAGGCCCTAGATCCGTCGGCACCTCCTGCCCAAACTGGTGGTCGCGCTTTTGAGACCGCTGCTTTGGCCCAACGCACATCTGGTGATCTCGTTAAGGTCGCAGCGCCCGCACCCCCTGATGTGATCCGTCCTCCGATGGATTTAGAGCAACTTGGAGCAACTCGTCGCGCTTTTCTCAATCGTTCTATTATTGGAATGTTCGTGGCCGGACTTGCTGGCTTTGGTGGCGCAGTTCTTAACTTTTTGTGGCCAACCCTTTCTGGTGGCTTCGGTGCCAAGGTAACGCTCGGCTCGCTCGATGACATCATCAAATCGGTAAACGACACCAAAGAGCCGCGCTACTTCCCGGAAGCCCGTACCTACATAACGGTGTACCCAACCGATAAGGGAACGCTCGCCAAGGCCAAAGCGTCTTACAGCCCGGGCGTATACGCCGGTATGGAATCTGGCGTTGCCGCTGTCTATCAAAAGTGTGTTCACTTGGGTTGCAAGGTTCCTTGGTGCGCATCGTCGCAGTGGTTTGAATGTCCTTGTCACGGTTCGCAGTACAACCGTGTTGGCGAACGCAAAGGTGGCCCAGCACCTCGTGGTCTTGACCGTTTCGATGTTTCCGTAGATGGTGGCCTCGTAAGCGTAAACACCGGAGCCGTTCGAATTGGTCCCGCCGATGGAACCAACACCACCGGCCAAGAAGCTGAAGGTCCACACTGCGTTTAGTTTCTCGTGAGAGCCAATTGGTACTCACTCCCGTCATCTTTACCCGCTAACTTTTTTGATCCTCTCCTTAGGACAAACCGTGATTGTCGCAGCACTTCCAAATCAAAGGGCCGTCGGCCTGGTAATTCTCATAGCGGCACTGCTCATTTGGGCGGTTTACGTTGTGTTGGAAAACCGGCGCTCTGCTCAACAAAATGTTGAGAGTTTTCTTGATGCACCGAACCGCAAAAACCCGCCCGACGATGAAGTCTTTGAAGGCATCCGTCTAGATCGTTGGCTCGGTTGGGCACTAATTTCCATGACGGTTGTGGCCATGTCTCTTCCGCTCTACTGGTTGAACGAGCAGAACCGCCAAACCGGTGCTATTAAAGGCTTTGATAATCGCAGCCTTAAGCGTGGCGAAGAAGTGTTCGGCCCTGATACCCATATTGGCTTTAACTGCGCACGGTGCCACGGAGCCAAAGGCGGAGGCGGTGTAGCCAAATACCTGGTCGCCGATTACGACGAAAAGGGCAATCCAAAGATTGACCCGAAGACCAAGAAACCGCTGAGTCACCAAGTTGTTTGGACCGCTCCGCGCATCAACAACATTGGCCTTCGTTACCAGCCGCAGCAGATCCGCAATGTACTTGTCTATGGTCGCGGCGGTGCCAAGAACAATCCAATGCCAGCGTGGGGTATCAAGGGCGGCGGGCCTGGCGACGATCAACAAATAGATGACCTCGTGAACTACCTGCTTGAAATGTCCATCGAAGAGAACCCCACAGCCAAGAAGGCCTACGAGACTGTGTGGGACTCTTCCCGTGACAGCCGTAAAGCCATCGCTGCTGCAGTGGCTGCTTCGAAGGAAGAAGCCCAAGCTGATTCGACGAAAACGTATGAGATTGCCGTCAAAGGAGCGAAGGACACCGTGGCCGCCGAGGCGAAAGACGTTGCGGCTGCTGAAAAGGTTCTGGCTGAAGCCGCTGCTGCAAAAGCGACAAAACCTCTGGCCTATGCCGATGCTCAAGCAAGCCTCACCTCAGTTCTAAAGACGATCGAGGACGCCAAGGCCACCCTTGGGCTCAGTGAGGGAGCGTTGCTGTTCAACCAAAACTGTGCGCGTTGCCACACGTCGGGCTACAGCTACGGTGAGCCGAAATCCCCTGGGGGCGGACACTACGGTCCGTCGCTTCGCACTGGAAGCCTCACCCAGCAGTTCCCGGAGAAGAAGGACCAGATTGCCTTTATCGCCAACGGTGTTCCCGATGCTGCCGCTTATGGCAAGGGCGGGGTCAACCACTGGTCGGGAGGCGGCATGCCGTACTTCGCCAACATTCTCACCCCAGAACAGATCGAAAAGATCGTCGACTACGAACGGAGTCTGAAGTGATCGGTCTCGTTATTGCTGCGTTGAAGTGGGATCCCACGATCCGTGGAATCCTCTTCCCTTCGATCATGTTCCTGATCCTTTGCGGATCGAGTTACGTGCTCATGGCCACCAACGTGGGGAACCGTTTGAGTTTTCTTCTCGCCAACGCCGCTATTTGGGGTTGGATAGCACTGATGTGCATCATCTGGCTGATCTACGGAATCGGTCTTAAGGGCAAAGCTCCTTCATGGAACGGTCAAGAAGCCATCGTCAACGTCGCTGATGCTCAATTCGCCAAAATGAGCAATCTTCCTGCCGAGGCGGGCAAAAAAGTAAAGGGTTGGACCGAAGTCAAAGAAGGAACCCCAACTCGCGGTGAAGCCTCGGCCCGAGTGGACGCCTACCTCAAAGCCAAAACGGCCGAGGGCGGAGCGCAACTGGTTCCTGAAAAAGGCGACGCTACCTACACAGCGGTTGCTGCTTACGAAACTGGTGGCGAGCAAATCTTTAAATTCCGCCCGCGAAAGATCTCTGGCAAAGCTTGGTACATTCCAACCAGCTACCGGTTTATGGGTCTCCTCCACGGCGAGCGCCATTACGTCCAGATCAACCGCTACTTTAAGCTGGATGAAAAGGGCGGCGTAATCAAGGACGGAAAAGAAAAAGGGATTATTGATCCGGCACGCAAGCCTTTCTACGTGCATGCAATTCGTAATCAAGGCAAATTGCGAAGGCCAGCGTTCTTCATCCTGCTTTCCTCGCTCGTACTCTTTGCCATCAGCTGTTTGTCGCTTCACCGTCGGGACAAGGCTGTAATGATGGCAATGAAACTGAATCCAGCTCGGGCAATAGGCGCGTAACCATGGCCGACTACCTTCCGATTCTGCTGCTCTTCATTGTTGCCACTCTGTTTGTTTTTGGGTCGTTTGTAGCTTCATCGCTGCTGGGCCCTAAACAAAAGCGGACCGCAGCAAAAATCGGACCGTACGAATGCGGCATCGTTCCTGAGGAAGCGCCATCGGAGCGTTTCCCGGTGAAGTTCTACCTGGTAGCCATGATCTTCATCATCTTCGATATTGAAATCATTTTCTTATACCCCTGGGCCGTGCAGTTCAACCGTCTTGGGTTGTTTGGACTGATGGAAATGGTGATCTTCTCGGTCGTCGTCATTGTTTCGTTTGTGTACTTAATTTCCAACGGGGCCCTCGATTGGGGACCGGTTGTGAAGGTCGAAGAGTTTGGTTCCCGTGCCTTGCGGACTACCACCTCAACGATTCGTCGTATCCCAAAATCCGTTGTTCCTGAAGCTGACCTTCCGCTCGGCGTCCCAGAAGAAGTGGCGGCCTAACTATGGGTCTCGAAGATCTCAATCACAATTTTCTTACCGGCACGATGGAGAACTTTGTTCTTTGGTGTCGTCAGCAAAGTGTTTGGCCTGCCTCGTTTGGACTTGCCTGCTGTGCGATCGAAATGATGGCGACCGGCGCCTCACGCTTCGACATGAGCCGCTTTGGTATGGAAGTTTTTCGTGCCTCCCCTCGCCAAGCAGATCTCATGATTGTGGCTGGACGCGTTTCGCAAAAAATGGCCCCTGTCCTTCGCCAGGTTTACGACCAAATGATGGAACCCAAGTGGGTTATCTCCATGGGCGTTTGTGCCTCATCGGGCGGCATGTTCAACAACTACGCCATCGTGCAAGGTGTCGACCAAATCGTCCCCGTCGACGTCTACGCACCCGGTTGCCCCCCAGGACCAGAAACCCTTCTGCACGCCATTTTAACGTTGCATGAAAAAATTGGAACGGGCGAAATCGCCAAGCGTCGCAGTGAAAACGGTGGAGGAGCAGCCCTGCTTCTCGACGTTCCTCCCAAGACAATTGCTATCGGCACCCCGCGCTGAGAAGGTGACGGAAATTCCGATGACGTTGACAGTCCAAATATTCACTGCGAAAGCAACACCAACTGATGGACAACGTCAGCGGAATTTGCGCCGCCGATCAGGCACCCCGAAGTAGTTATGACTGATGTTGCTGTTGCTGAGGCGCCCGCGCCCGAATTGCTCCATGGTTGCCCGGTTACCTATTCACGTGGCCAGAAGACGGTTCACGTAGCCAAGGCCGGTTACCTGAAACTTGTCGGTTCGCTGAAGACCGACGGGTACAACATGCTGATTGATCTCGTTGCCGTGGACTACTTGGCGACGAGTGATCGTGATCTTGGCGATACCGTTGGTGAGCGCTACGAAGTGGTGGCCAACCTGCTTTCGCACTCGTTGGCTGCTCGAGTTCGCGTGCGGGTGCAACTTGGTGCCGGTGGGCCCAACGTAGCGTCGCTGTATGACTTGTATCCCGGCTCTGAAGCCATGGAACGTGAGGCTTACGATCTCGTCGGCATAATTTTTGA
>JAYUVJ010000059.1:0-15409 GCA_043754155.1 Acidimicrobiia bacterium | reverse complement strand
AGCGGCGGGATAAGTGAACAGCGACTTGTTGCCCACATCGAAGAATCTCTGAAAAAGCGATGATCACCCTTTCCTGTTCAACACATGAAACGGGGCGGACTGGCTGTTTGTGTTTCTCAAGATCGCCAAGCTTGTCCACTCGCTCAGCGGTACCCCGAAAGAATTCGTAGTGCTTGACACAAGCCTTCTTATCAGCGTGATTGCGGTAATCGTCGGGTTGCAATTGACGCTTCGATTGTTCCCCCCGATTGGGTTCGACCGCCACCAACTTAGCGAGGCTGCATCAACACCGGTGCTCGTGGGATTCGTAGCCGCACGACTCGTGTTTGTTTTGCTTGACGATCCGCAAACTTTCACGCGTTTGAACGATGTTTTGGTGTTTCGCAGTGGGCTTGAGTTTTGGCCCGGCGCTTTGGTAACCGTGCTCGTACTGAGTTGGCAGAACCGTCGCATCGTTGGTGGGCTTGGTCCGTTCATGGCTGCTTGTGTCCCGTACGGTCTGGTTGGGTTAGCCATCTACGAAGCAGCCTGTCTTTTGCGTGACGGGTGCCTTGGGCCGACAGCCAACTTTGGCTTTACTCCGTACGGCCTAGAACAGCCCATGTACCCTGTTGGTCTGCTCGTCGCCATGGCGTTTTGCGCTGCTGCTTGGCTGCTAAGGCGGAAAATGGAGTGGCCATGGTTGCCCAAGCTGCTGATTTCTGTTGCGATACTCGGGGGTATACGAACCGTCGCCAGTTGGTTTTTGCCGGCCATTGGAACCTCAAGGGTTGAACTGGAATCGACCACGGTGCTCGTTTTGGCGACAATCGGTTTTGGGATAGTCACGCTGTGGTTGAAAACTCGCACAGAACAGGGACTTGAAGGCAACGGAATAGGCAAGGGTCTCGTGAACGACGCTACGGAACAAAAGGGGGAAATCATTTGAACGCTCCTATTGCTTTGGCAGTTAGCGCGGGAATGGTTGCAGCCGTTAATCCCTGCGGTTTCTCGCTACTGCCTGCCTATGTCAGCCTTTTCGTGGGGAGTGCTGCCGAGGAGTCTGCCGTTGAGAAAAGACTTCTCAAAGCGGTCAAATCCGGGCTTTTCGTCACTGCGGGTTTCGTTGCCGTTTTCGCAACGGCTGGGATAGTTCTTGATCGCTTTTCCGGTGGACTCCAACAGCGGCTACCTCTTGTAACCATGGTTACTGGAACACTGATTTTCCTGGCAGGAGTCGCCGTATTTTTTGGTCGAAAGTTGGCGCTCCCAGCCATTATTCGAGGGGGAAAGACCAGGAAAAGCAGCCTTCGGGCTATGGTCGGTTTCGGCATGACGTATGCAGTCTCATCGCTATCGTGCACAATCGGTCCTTTCCTCGCTATTGCGGCAGTTGGTCGACGGAGATCCGCACTTTCGGGACTTCTCACCTACGGGGCTTACGCCGCAGGAATGGGAGTAGTGGTTTCTGCTCTGGCCATTGGCTCAGCGATCGCAAAACCCGCTGGCCCGTTCTTTCGAAGGATCTCTCGGTATTCCGCGAAAATTGGAGGCGTACTCATGATGTTTAGCGGGCTTTACGCCATTTGGTATGCGCGCTGGGAGCTTCGCGTGTTTGCCGGAAAGCTCGAAACCGACGGCCTCATCAAAACAATCGATACCAAACGATCAATCATTTCAAACTTTCTGGCCGATCAGGGGCTTGTAAGGATTATGGCGGTGCTCGCCCTCGCTTCCCTAGGGGCCGTGACGATTCAACGTCTGTTGCAAAGACCGAACCAGTCCGTTGAGCAAGAATTGCCCGAAACCACGTCGCCTCCTAATCAACAACAACTAGTTCCGTGATTGTCTTCGATTCCGCCCCCGGAGGGCTACTGAGCCAGCCCGAGCAAACACGAAACGACTAGGGATGCAAAGGTTTTGCTTTCACTATGGTCCTTTTGCGTTTGGAGCGTCGATGCACCCATAGCTGAGACTGCAATTGAGGCTCCAGACTTACTACACCCTGTCGTCTAGTCGAGCGTTCAACGCTTTTTGGCTTGCGGGGGAGCAATCTTGTTGAGGGCAGCGCGAACTTTGGCAAGCGGTGTCCTCCCTGACCAGTCCCCCGCTTGGCGGAAGGTTCCATCGACCAGCAAGGCCGACGGAGTCTCAAACACGCCGTAGTAATCAAAAAGCGACTCATCTTCACTCCAAAGCATCCGAACCTGAGTAAGACCGTGCTGTTTGGCGAATTTCAACGCAGATTTTTCGGTTCCTTGGGTTCCGATACCGAGGACGGTTACTCGTGAGCGTTCTTCTCGAGCGAACTGCTCGATGTCGCGGGCTTCCGCGTTACAAATCGGTCAATTTGGCGCCCACAGCCAAATGAGCATGGCCCGTCCTGGCGTTCTGAGACTCGCGAGGTTAACGGTTTTCGTATTCCGCAAATCAACCAAGTCAAAATCAGGAATTGCCGCTTCCGCTCTTTCAACTGGCTTGGGTACTACCGAAGTCGTCACGACCGGTGCCTTAGCCCCCTGGGCCGCTTCACCGGAGAACCCAAAGGCAATAACAGCGGTGACAAGAAACGCACCAGCGCTTGCCAGGACGGAACGTAGCGAATGCCCACGGCCAGAGGGAGGACTCGTTACGCCTGTCCCTCTCATCGAAAGCGAGTTTTCGTAGCGGAACATCACGGTCTGATCTTACGACACAGCGTCGAACAAGTTTCCCGTCAGGGCTGGTTTACGAGTGGCAAAGCGTGCTGAGGAGGGCTTCGAAGTGATGTAACTGATAGACGGCAAAACCCAAACCGATGGAACTGGAGGCCAATGCCGCCCCGGTGAGGCTTCGCAAAGGCTTCGAAGGGTGAAGCAAGTAACGGGCGCGAGCCGCTTCACCAAGACCAGAGAACGACAGTGCCGGTTTGAGACCTTGAGGCATCAAGAGCGCAACTTTGGCAATGGTAAGAGCAACTAGGCGACGGTCTCCTGAAACGGCGGTAGCCGCCACATCATCAGCCCACCTCTCAAGAGAAAATGCTAGACGTTTAGTAAGCGGACGTATGAATGGAACGAGAATCTCAGCGCCCCGGGCAAGGGTCAGATAACGGTCATGGCGAAAGTCCGCGTGAGCTTTCTCATGGGCAAGGACGACCGTACATTCATCAGCGTTTAACTGAGTCAACAGGCCAGTTGATATGAGCGTTGGCGAATTGCGACCCGGAAGCACATAAGCAAAAACCTCGTCGCTCGAAACTACGGAAACTCCCGAAACCTTGGCCTTACGGAGGGTCTTTTGCATCGAACCGAAACGGCGAAACCGTACCGCTCCAATCACGACGACCATAAAAGCCGGAAAACCCAACCAACCCGGAACTGGATCATGAGCTCCGAGCATTGAAGAACACCAGGGGAGTTTGTCAACTAACCAGCCAATGTGTGTGAGGTATCGGAGGGAAACAAACCAAATCCCAAGAAGCGAGACAACAGAAATCCACAGCACGTTGGCAGCAAGAACTATTGCGGATATTCGAGGTTGGAGCCGGCGATGCACTAGGGGAAGCAATCCCGAGAGAGCCACGCAAACGAGCAGGGGAGCAAACAACGTGGAAAGGCTCGCTGGGTTCATTGCGGTTACTCGTTGAGCAAAAGGCGGAGCGTTGCAACATCGCGTTTGCCAAGCGTGCTTACAAAACCTGCAAGTGCCGCGTTGCGGTTAGAGGTATGACTAAGAATTACACCAATCCGTTGAGCGGCAAGCTGACCTTCGCCTAGCGCCGGGCGATAACGAAACGCTCGTCCGGCCGGTTCACGTTCAACGATCCCCTTGTCAACCAGGCGAGTTAGGACAGTGGCAATACTTGTGTAAGCGAGGTCGAGCCCAGTTCGATCAAGAATCTCTGCCGGAAGTAACGCTTCGCCAGCTGCCCACAGGACTTGCAGAACATCGTCTTCCAAGGCACCGTCGGGTCGTTTCATAGAAAATCGAGCCTAGCTTGCCCAACGCCAAACACGAAAGGACGCAGACTCAAATCATTCAGGGATTCTCTAATAGAAGTTGCTGATCAACAGTTCCGGGAGTCACGAGTGCCATCTTCGGCTTGATTGGGTTCGATTCACTGGCAACTGCAGGAGGAGAAACAACCATCGCTGAAGTGATGCCAAGGATCAACAAGCCAATAAAGAACTCTGTCCGCATAGCCAAACGCAACGAACGCACAAAACTTTTTGTGAAGGGAGCACCGGCGACTTGAAATCGAGAAGCCACACGCTTTCGGTTTACGTCTGCGGCAAGAAGCATCGCACCAAGAACCACTAACTTCACCAGCAAATAGCGACCATGGTTCACCGACAACAACTTCCCGGGACTACCGACCAAACGAATCGCCTGCACCACACCAGTCCCAACGATGACCGCAACGCTAAAAGCAGCGACATTGGCAAACCTTCTCACGCTGGCAACAACCGTTTTACGATTTTCATGCGGAATCGTCACGAACGTTAGAACCCCCAACCCGCCAAGCCAGGCTGCTGCTGCAATATGGTGAGCAACGTCTAGAGGTACGCCAAGAATGGGCCAACGCATCGACCGTGAATGACCGGCGTAGGCCCAGGTTCCAAACAGCAGAACATAAGAAACCAGAGCAGCTAAGTCTCGGTGCTCATGACGAATATTGAGATCCACAAAGAGCAGCGTCGCTACAACCCCAAGCAAAAGAATTCGTGCCGCAAAAGCCACTCCGGCATCAGTTTGCAGCGCTGCTCCCAAGCTGCCAATGCCATCGATATCGGTAGCTATCACCAAGAGTTGACCAAAAGATGCGATCGCAGCTGCGAGGATTCCTCCCGCCGCACACTGGCGGAGCAACGGATCATCGAGCGTTTGGTTCCACACTAGGTAGTCGGTAAGGACGATTCCAGCAACGAGAAGTAGGGCAAGATACGAACCGTACCGAAGAAGCCAACGCAACGCCTCTGGCGCAGTCCATGGCTCGCTGGATCCTGTTGGACTGGGAGCGCCAGACAACCGCGGAACCGATGACGTGGGGGCATCGGCAAGAATCGAGTTTGCGTCAAGGGGCAGTCCTTCTTCGGTCTGAGCACCCTCAGCAGAATCGAGTGACTGATCGCCAAGCGCAGCGGGTTCAGCCGAAGCTCCATTCACCGTGAAGTTGATTTCGCCGGTGACTGGATGCCCATCTGCTCCAACGATTTTCCAGCGGATCGCCGAACCCCCCGCTGGAAAGACCGGTAACGAAAAGACAGCTTCGGTGTTTCCAGCTGAACCAAACTGCGGATCGGCGAGCTTCGTTGTCGACCCATCTGGGATTTGCAATCTCGCCGTGAGCGTGTCGAGTGCAACTTCTTTTGTGAAACGTAAGGAGACCTCAGAGGGGCTTTGCAAAAGGCTCGACCCCTCGCTGGGCGTGCTACCGCTGAGCGAATTGTGAGCCGATGCCCCTGATGCGGTAACCATCAGAAAGGCAAACGCCATCGCAACTACCGCAAGGGAGCGCTTCATCAACAAATACATTCGGAAAGCCACAGCTCTTTCGACGCCACCTACCTCCTGCGGAAGCAAATGAACAGAAGGGGGAATTTGAGATGCCATGGGCTGGGGAGCCCGCTGAGATCGGTGAAGAAACTTTGCTTCGTGGTGCTTGCGCCAAATGCAAACGCAATGACCCTACGTAAACATAGGAAAAACTATGCGGCGAGAAGCTTCTTCATTTCAGCGATTTCGCCCTCTTGAGCCGTAATGATCTTGCCGGCCAGGTCGATCGCTTCTTGGGCTTTACCGGCAGTCTGTTCGGTTTTACTCATCGTCACTGCGCCGTCATGATGGCGGATCATCATGCCAATCCACAACTTGTCAAACTCTGCACCCGTTACTTTTCCTAGACCGGCCATCTCATCGGCAGTCATCATTCCTTCCATACCCGCCATTCCTTCCATGCCCGCCATCGTTTCGCCGGCGGCCATGGTTTCTCCCGGAGCCATATTGGCCATGTCATGTCCTTCCATTCCAGGCATGGCAACCGGCTGACTCCACGCGGTTAACCAGCCCGTCATCAGCTGAATCTCCGGGCCCTGCGCGCCTTGAATTCTCGTAGCTAAATCCTTCACCGCTGCCCCGGCGTTGCGGGCCGAGTCGAGAGCAACATCGGCCATTTCCACCGCTTGTTGGTGGTGAGGAATCATGCCCTGAGCAAACGCGACATCACCTTCGTTAAACACTGCATCAGCTGCAATGGCCCCGCCTGTTGCCAATTCCTCAGAAGTAGCGGTCTCAACGGACTGTGCAACTGTTTCTACTGCTGACTTTGATGAGGTCCCACATGCCCCAAGTAGAAAGCTTGCCGCGATGGTAAGGGTGATGAGGCCGAGATATTTGGGTTTCATTTTGGGTGCTCCTGGTTCGAAAGAACTTAAATCCTACATCATGTAGTAGCCAATTGTTGACGTTAGGTAACGCTGGCATCATGCCAAGGCCTTGAGGTCCTTCACAGCCTGAATGGATTCAAGTCGGATCAACTCGGCAACGACATGAACGGGCGGTCGTCGCATCGTTGACACCATCTCCGACCATGTGCCAACCCGTTGCGGTACTCACCGACCTGGGTGCCGGCCTCATCGTGATCGCCAACGGATTACGCCTCCTCCGTCGCCCTTCACGCGACCGCCTATAACTCGCAATATTCGAAGCCCTTCGCCAGTCGCCTGTGGCAGGCTTCTACGGGTGGTATTCATTCGTCGACTTGAAGTCTCCGATCACGCGGATCTTCGGGCTTTGCGACTGCGTGCTCTCGAAGCAGAACCCACGGCGTTCGGCTCCACACTTGAGCGTGAATTGCATTTCGAGGAGTCAGTCTGGCGGGATCGGCTCGATCCAACGGGTCATCCCCATTTCGGTGCATTTCGCGATGGCACCGAGCTTGTCGGGTTGGTTGTCGCCGTGGCCGATGTAGGCGATTCCACCTTCGTGAATCTCGTTGGCATGTGGATCGACCCGCGAGAGCGTGGCGCCGGCCTTGCAGAGCAGTTGATCGGTGAGGTCGTTCGGTGGGCGTTCGAACAGAGGGCCGCCACAGTTCGCCTGTCAGTGACAGAGGGAAACACAAGAGCTGAGAGTGTCTACCGCAGGGTCGGATTTTCGCGAACCGGCCAAACGGAGATTCGTTCGCGTGATGATGCAACCGAAGTCGAGATGCAACTTCGAATTCCACTCACCAACGGACCCTGGACCACATAGCCACAACAGATGGCTCGCTCGTCAGGAGTCGACGCTGCAAGTCCGACTGACAGCAAAACGAGACTCACCGGTCTCCTGTTCGAGATCGACGTGCATCGGTCGCTCCTGCCAATTCCTCGCCTGATTATGCAGCTGCTTGTTCGTTTGGGTTTGGGGTTGTGTTTCTGTTTGGGCTGAGGATGACGTGTTTGTTTTGGAGTTGTTCACCGGTGGGATGTTTGTAAGGACTCGGTGGTGCTCGTAGTGGCCCAGTTGGTTGGGTGGGTTGTGGGCCGGGGTGGATGGTTGTTCCGTCGGCTCGTTTGAAGGTGAGGCCATCGTGGATGTCCGACGGAGTTGCGGCACGGTTGCAGACTTTGCAAGTGTGCAGACGGTTTCATCAAACTCCGGCGGTGTGTCACGCGAGATCACGGCGACCTGGTCAACACTCAACAGTCCTTCGTTGAATGCTTCGCTCGTGACTGGCAGTTCCACTGAACGTTTCGCCACAAGCACAAGATCACGCGCTCGGACCGGGTTGACACCAGTTTTCCAAGTGACCCAATGCTCAGGCGACCGGATGCCATGACCATTCCAACATCCTGTTTCAAGGACTTTAACAATCATTGCAACAAGTTCCGCATGGGCAAGGTTCAACCGCCCAGTGGCCTCGTTCAGGGCTGTTTCAAGCTCCATTGTCGTCACCGAACTCATACTTATATCGTACATGTGTTCGATACGATCGTCAACTAATCCTCACCAATTTCGTCGAATTTTCTGATCACAATTCACCGCCAACAGGTACCCAGACATACAGATGATTTGGAATGTCGCAGGTTCCTTAGGCCGTCTATGCAAACGGTTAGAGCAGTTCATTGCCGAGTCATCCACGCGAACCCCCAGCGACGCAGAGCTTCGATTCGAAGCGCGATTCATGTGGACCACCATCGAGTCCGTGGGTAAGTCGGTCGCTCGGAAGTCTCCCTCAACCTCGACCATAAAGCGGTGGGCCTCAACTACTTCAAAGATGCTCGCCGATCATCTTGACCTGTCCGCCGATTGATCAACCGTGATTCTTTATCAAAAGACGTAATTCATCTAGGCCCCATGAGGCCCTCTTAGGAAAATCGCTGAGCTGAGCTTGATGAACTCCTCGCATGTCAGCTTGCAATTTCGTACTGTGAAAGGATGTCGCACGTGTCTGAGGCCTGGTCAATAACTGCTCGAAACCTTTCCGAGCATGCCAACAATCCAATTCACACCGACGTGGGAGCTCAGGCCGCGGGCTTTGATCGGGCCTTGGTAGCTGGGGTTACTTCGTACGCTTACTGTTTACATCCGGTGCTAGAACGATTTGGTCTCGAGTTTGCTGCATCGGGAGAAGCGGAAGTTCGCTTTCGATCACCGGTCTTCGATGGTGACCTTCTGCGGTTTCCCGTAGGACCGATTGCTGAACTCGGCCCGAACGACGTCAACGGAATCAACACCAACAGAATTGCTGTATCGGCTTTTGCCATGCGCCTCGATCGACCTCTCCTCACGGTCTCGGCGTGGTCGAAGCATCGCGGCAACGGAATCAAAACACCTCGACCCGGTGAAGGGTTGAAGCCGATGGTGATCGCGCTGGAGGGTGAGTACAGCTCGCAGTATGCAGCCAGAGCTGGCGATGACTTTGACATGGAGGGATTCGTGCACCCGGCCGTGTGGCTTGCCCTCGCGAATTATGTCTTCCATCGCCAGCTTGCCCGTGGATCGTGGATTCACACTCGCAGCATCGTGCAGCACCACGCTCTCGTTCTTGACGGTGCCGAAGCCGAAGTGGCAACGACAGTTGTTGATCGCTTCGTCCGCAACGGTGAGCGAGCTGTCGCAGAGATTGTCATTACGGTCAACAACGAGGTAATCGCCACCATCGAACACGAAGCCATCATTGACCTCACGAGCCGGTGACCTTTAAGCCCTCAACAAGCAATAGTCACTACTTGTTTGAGGACACAGACGGAATTTCGTTGCACAGCGCATCCTCTATAACTATGCCAACGTACTAATTCGGTTACGGAGAAGAACCCGAAGTTGGTCGTCAACGGGACTTTCGGAGAAAGCGCGTTCTAAGGCCACCGCAGCTTCGGGAAACACAGAATCGAGTACTCGGCTCGCGAAGTCCGCACTGAGGCCCCAGGAAGTGGCTTCGTCTCGCAAGTGTTCTCGGGTAACCGTTCGGATGTCTCGACAACCGCCGATAAACATGCCGGGAGTGGTGGTGAGGTGCGGATAGGCCATCGTCGAGAAAACGTCATACATCGGGGCAACTGAGACTTCACCTGTGGGGGAAAGAACGAAGGAGAAGTTCATGGCGTGAGCATCAGCGTTGCCCACCAATGCGTGAATGACGCACTGCTTCAAGAGCTGTTCAAGACAAGATGGATCAGCCCAACGATGCAGCAAACGAGCAACACCGGCCAAGCTCGGACCTCCGGCATCTTCGTACTTTCGTGTGATTGAAGCAACCGGTACGGCCAAGGCTTGGCAGGCGGTTTCTTGATGCATCCGTTCTGTGACGCCAGCTTCGTTTGTTCTTCGATCGAACCTCCGAACCACCAGTACCTGGCGATCAGCAAACGTCGCAATCTCGCACGAGGCGGCCTCCACTCCAGCTAGCGCAGCAAAACGTAAACACAGGGCCTCGTTCGCAACATTGCCCAATAGACCGGCGATTTCTGGTTTGAGAATGTGGGTAGAGGCAATAGGGCCAGTCGGAAGCGCCCATCGCTTTTCGGCTGCATGAGTAGTTCCGGCGGCTGCCGACAACTCGGTCAGCAAGAGCTTTTCCTGCACGCCGCCCAACGAAACCCGAAGACCTGCACCCGCACCAAAGGGTTCAAAGCGGAGATTGGCAATCAGAGCATCGATTTCTGATCCACTCAACGCAGTGAGGGAAGTGGCTGGCTTCGCTTCGAGCGGCTCTTCTCCTTCGGGAACAACAGTGAGCGCACCGGCACACTCTCGACCGAGGACTGCCAACATTGAGAAGGTGTCAGCCTCGGGAATCCCCAAATCGTAGGCAATGATCCGCCGTGCTTGGCCTTCCGGGAGCAGCCCATCAAAAAACGGTCGGCATTGACGATCAGAGAAACTGGAAGCACTCGTCGGCAAACTCATGGAAATGATCGGTCGCCCAAGGCCGTACTGTTCGACAGCTTCTGCCTCGTAACGAAACCGGATAGTTGAGCCGGTGCCGGTGAGATAGCCGAGCAAGCATTGATCTCGCCAGACCGCTAACCGTTTCATCGCTCGCTGATTTCAAGCTTAAGACCAAGTGCATGAAGGAGCGCAAAGTACCGACGGACGTATTCGGGCACCACGCCACTCTCAACACCCGAGAGATACGTACGGTGCAGGCCGGTGTTTTCAGCGAGTTCAGCTTGGGTCAATCCTCTGACCGAGCGAAACTCGGCAACCGCTGCTCCAAGATCTTCCGGAACTCGAGTTTCATACTTCATTGTCTGAATTTTAGGACATTCTGCGAAATCAGTCAAGAGTCTCAAAAACCAGACATAAAATCGTTCGCTCAGTTCTCAGGCACAGTAACGGCACGACTGATAGCGACCGGCCAAACTCAAAATTCCAGTTTGACTGGCTACTTGCCGAGAGGCACAAACCTGATTCCGTTGCATAGGCGCATCATGGCCGCAACTGGTGTCGTTCGAGGACTTTCGGGGTGTTGCACCCACCAAGTTGCTAGGGAGACCAGCGCTCCCCGGATGACTTCGCCAATCGGCTCGATCTCGCTTTCTGGGACATGCGGAGCAAAGGCCCGAATCAACGCAACATCGTGAGCGACTTGCATGGCGTGACGCGCGGCGACATTCACCAGCCAGGTCAATGACGAGCGGACGATGGTGTGTGAGTTCCTCGATGAACAACGCGTGATTTTCGAATCGAAGGTAAGCGGGCTTAGTATTGAAGAGCTCAGCCGGACGGTGGCGTCATCGACTATGACGTTGGCGGGGCTTATCAAACACCTTGCATTCGTTGAGGATAGTTGGTTTCAGGATGACTTTTTGGGGCTCGGTGATCCGGAACCTTGGGCTAGTGCACCGTGGGATGAGGATAGGGACTGGGAATGGCACACCGCCGTGAATGACGATCCCGCCTACCTCCTTGACCTGTACCGAGTGGCGTGTGCGCGGAGCCGAGTTGCGGTGATGAACGCAGAATCGCTCGACACATTGGCGGTCAAAGCCGATCGACGAACCGGTGGCCCCATCAGCTTGCGGTGGATCATGCTCCATATGATCGAAGAAACCGCACGCCACAACGGCCACGCCGACATCCTCCGCGAAGCCATAGACGGAGCAACCGGCTAGCCCGCTGTTACGTGTGCACCCAGCCAAGGAATGTGTACTCAGCCGACGTGGGAGCGCACAATGTGCGTGTCGCCGTTCCCGATGGTCGATTTCCGGATGAGGAGTATTAGCGCACCGTGCAAGTTCGTGGTACTTGTTCAACTTTTGGGGCCACATAGAGGGGATTATGTGCGGATTGAACCGATAGAAACAAAACCACTCAGAGCGCCTGGTACACGAACGGGAGTACCTGGGCTCAGTCAGCGGACTTGAAAAGGAAACGAAGGCGAAATTTCACTGGAGACGCGGAAATGAACTTCGTAAACTCCGGGCGGTAAAGCCCACCCGAGGTCTTTCCTGCAACTTGTAGGACTAACCACGTAGGTAACGTTGACCTTTGACCCCTTCCTCAGTATGCCCATTTTTGAAAACTCATTACGTGCAAAGTCAGCCCTAATAGGAAGTTGCGCGAGCACCTCTCTCTTGCCTTTTGCTGTGACCAAGGCAATGGCTTCGAGAGGAAACTCCATGGGAACATTTTTTAAGGCTCGAATTGCCACACGCCCGCTTTTGGAAGAACCGTCAACGGACACAAGATTCTCAATATCAAGCCTCCATCTGAGAGACCGTTGTTTAGACGAGAATGGCAAGGCTCCGCAGTTCGGGGACAGGTCGTTCCGAAAGCCCTGACCGTGAATGTCTGGATAAGAAAACCTTCCGAGTTGTATGCTCACATTGGGGCTATAAGCGCCAAGTAAAATGTCTGCCATCGCTCTCGATTGGACATCAAGTGCGAGCCGAAGCACTTGAGCGTATTCCTGACTAGCGAGGATGTGTCCGGAGGCCGTTGTCAGAATTTCTTCCTTGAGCTTTTGGAACCCAGTTTGGTAAACCGCGCAGAGCAAATTGTGGCGCGCTCTGGAAAATCTAACGCTTTAACCAGAGCGGCTTGGGGCGTCTGCAACTCACCGGTCAGAGCGATTGCGATTTGACCCCCAGGTAACGATTCAAGATAACCAAACGATTCCGGGTTATTCGAAGCGTAGCTCTGCAATTGAACAAAGGTCCGGACACCAGCATCGTCCTGCGGGGCCGGAACCGCAGCCGGAGTTGGACAGAACTCGCGGATCTCAACTGTTTGGGCAGCGTACGACTCAACAAATGGGTGAGCAAAAAACGACAAACCGACAACAAATACAAATGCCACTTTCGAGTACACGATTTGGCTCCTATCCGAGAGGGGACGGGGATGGCTCCGGTGGGGGAGCCATCCCTGAAACCCGAGATCAGCCGATGAGCTCGTAGGTATCACCCGTAGGAACGAGCGCGACCCGGCCGTCTGGTTGGCCCTGAGCGAAGCTGGCGCTCGCTACATTCCGAAGCTTGAACTTCCTCGCACCGGCGTTAATAAATTCAAACTTCTGGGCATCCATATAGTTACATGAGTTGTTAGCGGCAAGGACAGGCAGCCCGATGAACGTTGCTAATCCAGACTCAGAGCAAACACTGTTCGCAGCAAGGAGCATCGTGTCCGCTTGGCTCATTCGTAAGGTGGCTGCGAACTCGTTGATGTCGCGATCCGGTAGTTGTTGGTGACCGTTTCGTTGACAGGAGAACATGATGAGTTACACAGTAGGGCTTGATATAGGCAAAACCGATCACGGTGTTTTCCTTCGGGATCCAGCCGGGGCAAACATCGCTTTGGGACCGGTTTCCAGTTTGATTACCCGGTCAAAAATTGGGAATGACCAACTATCTTTGGACGTGTTGTTTGCGTGGATTGCCAGCCTTGCCGGTGACGCCCGGTGGGTACTCTCGATCGATCAAATCGGTTCATATGCACAACTAGTAATTGCTTCTGCGGCAGCACATGGTGCACGGATCGCATACGTGCCTGGCCTTGTCGCGCATCGTGCCGCAGAACTGTTCCCAGGGCAAGCAAAAACGGATCAACGTGACGCACAAGTACTTTGCGATGTTGCCCGTGCGTTCACCGAACAGTTACGTTGGGTAAACCCTGACAACAACGAGCTCGTGACTGAGCTTCAGGTTCTTGGTGGCTACGACCAAGACCTCCGGGCCGATATCAACCGGCTCATCAACCGGATGCGCGACGCTTTAAGTTCCGTGCATCCCCCACTTGAAGCCGTTCTGGGCCCACGCCTAGCTGACAAAGCCGGGGTCCGTGCACTGCTCGGAAAGTATTCGACACCCGACGCCATACGTGCTGCTGGCCCTAACCGTGTTGGTTTGCTGATCGGGAAACATCACCAAACACGAACAGCTGAAGCATTAACGACCATGATCTTCCGGGCGTTAGATCAGCAAACGCTGACGCTCGCCGGCACCACAACCTACGGTCGAGTCATTTGTGAACAAGCCCTCAACCTCACAGCATTACAAGCCCGTCGCGACAGTCTCGCGAAAGAAATCGAGGAGGTTTTCACTCGACACCCTTTCGCTTCGATCTTGACCTCGATGACCGGGATAGGCGTCAAGATCGGAACCACAATCCTGGTTGAAATCGGCAACATCAACGACTTCGAAACCCCGGGTCATCTGTCGTCCTACGCAGGGCTCGCACCCGTCACGAAACAATCCGGAACGAGCCTCAAATCAGAATCCAGATCACGCCGAGGTAACCGACGGCTCAAAGACGCGTTGTTCCTCGCAGCGTTTTGCTCACTCCGATCCAACGGCGAAGACGCAGCGTTCTACAATAAGAAACGAGCCGAAGGAAAACGCCACAACGCCGCCGTGATCTGCCTCGCAAACCACAAAACGCGGGCCTTATTCCACATGCTCAACAACGAACAACACTACGTTCCGCAACCCGAACGCCAACACCTAAAAAACCATGCAAACCTCCTCAAAACCGCTTGACAAAATCATAGGAACACCCCCCCACTTGCCGGATCGGATTCTAAAACTTGACGATCTTGACTCGCACGCCTTCGACTTCGGCCGCCGCAATCAATGCGGGATTCTCACTTCCAACGGCCAGCAAAATGTCGGCCCCCAGATGAAGCCCGGCAGCAAGCGCTTCCAAGGACATCACGTTCAACCGGTGCCGTTCAACTACTTCGGCCATCGAAGGAGCCAATTCACGAAGGCTTGTTAGACCAACTTCATCAGGCAACCGAACCATGGCCAAAGCTGCCATTTCTCGAACCGGAGTCTCAGCTCGAAGGAACGGGCCAGAAAGAGCGCCAATGACGCTTTCCGAACGGATCGCATGGCAGAGGCGGTAATACCAATATCCGGTTGTACAGACCTGCCGCTTGTGAACCAGTCGGCGTAGTTCCTTGCTCGACCCCCCAAGCAGGTAGTCAAGCAGAAGGCGATCATCCAGCAAAACGTGGCTTACTACGCCCACTTAGTTCATCAAATCGGGATCGGCGATCTCCGCAACGCCACGTTCGTAGCGGCCTCCGCCAATGGCATTGAGTAGTGCTTTCTTGGCTGCTTGGATACCTCCCGGCACGAGCAAGAGCGCCCCGTCAAGGTCAATCACGCCAATCTCTCCACCATCCTCAAAGCCCCACCGACGACGAGCCGACGCAGGCAAACTCATTTGCCCTCTATTGGAAACCTTGACACTTGCAAGTGGACTCATAGCCGCATTGTAACCTCTTGTGTTTTACAAAGCAATGTGAATCAGCCGAATTTGGTTTGACTTAGCCCACAGGGCGTGAGCTTGACCGGCTCGCAACACCCCCGAAACCGGTTTGACGAAGGCCGTTGGTGGTATCAGTTTCGTGCCACCAGCTTTCTTCGGCACCATCGAAGCATCCAAGGACTGACAAGGTTCCATGGTCGTGAGCCGCAGACGCGTTTCCTGGTCGACCTTCGGTGCAGAAGACGGTGAG
>JAYUVJ010000058.1:0-15147 GCA_043754155.1 Acidimicrobiia bacterium | reverse complement strand
TCAACGGTCTGTGCAACAAAAAGGAGCTTGGAAAGAAGACCACAAAGCTGATTTGTTCAAAGTCCGGCTCGTTGTTCCGCTGGCGTAGCCGAACCTCTGCCAAGTCCACGACCTCGACTGGGAACAACACTGGGGGAACAAGCGAGGGCGTCGCAGGGCTTCCGAGCGCTTCGTCGGGTTCCGGTCCTGCAAATATCGGAGTCGCAGTATTGCCATTCGGGATAATTCCAGCCAGCGCTACGTCAAAGGTTGATATCAATTGCGTGGGACTGCCAACCACTCCGAACGCGTCGACCCAGTCACTTACATTTCCGTCCGCCGGTGGTTCGAACCAGGTGACGTTCACCGTTTCACCGCCGTCAACTTCGAACCCGACTGGCAGCTCGTGTTCGGTTCTGGCAACAGCAAACCTTGCCCCCAAGCTGAGTGTCCTCGTAGACGGCACTCCAGTAGCTGGACCAGGAACCTCTACGGTCACGAGCCCGTCGTTCACTGCGGTTGAGGGCACCAAAGTTACGTTGCTTATTGACTACACGACCGCGGCACCGGTAGTGGCTCCTACTTTGGGCCCCGTCGCCACCCTTCCCCCCCTCACAGTTGCTCCCACCTCAATCGCTACCGTTGCGCCAACCACTTCGGTTTCCCAGCTTCCTTTGGTGTTTCCAACATCGGGCAAGGTCGAAGTGGCGACTCGCGTACTCACGCAGGTGCCTGTCACCTTTGCTGGGGTAACGGCTGAAATGCTTTGTTCGCCGGGGGCCTTCGGCCAGGGATACCAAAGCCAGACGCTTCGTTTTGATCGCCCTAGCGCCGTCTTGAACCCAAGCGTGCTACTCGGCGCCGCGTCACCAGGCTTTGGCGGAACTGCGTGCCAAGTTGACTTCGCCCTTCAAGGTGAAAACCTGATCGGAACTTCCTTGCGCTTGATTCTCAACGGACAGATCCAAACCAACACCCTTACCGGCACTCAAATAAAATCAAACAGTTTCGACGCAACCAAGCCGTTTAACCTCACGTTAGAAATCTCGTTCCCCGGCCTTGCTGTAGTTGCCACCTCACCTGTAGGCCTAACGCCGACCGCCACCACAACAACGATTGCTGGTGCTATCACGGGAACGGTGAACCCGGCCACCACAACAACAACCGCAACTACGGTGACCGGAAGCCAGGCCACCGTCACCCTGACTCGCTCGACTACAGGGAATTCAGCCCCAGCAAACCTATCGGGCTATACCGTTACTGTTTCGTGCACCAACGCGGTTGTGAACGGCGCAACCCTTGCTTCGGCCGATTGGGTGGCAACCTACCCTGCGACTGGTGGAACTGCACCCGTTTCGTTGGGCTTAACCGGAACCTCGATTTGCACGACAACCGTTGTCTCGGTGGCCGCCGCAGGAACACCAGCGATTACCTCCGGGGCACTCACCCTCTCTGTAGGTGGCACGATTCGCGGTAATGGTACAAACGGCACGGTAACGGGTGGACCAATTGCTTCATCAACAGCCTTTACTGCCGTGGTCAACATCGCTTATTAATCGATCGAATGGCACCATGCAACAGGTGTTCTGTTGAGCCAAGTTTATTTCGATGCGTCGGGTAGTCCCCGGCGCATCGTCGCGTCGGGAAACGGTACATCGCCGCTCGGCAACAAATTGCGTTCCGCGACAGCTACTTCACTGCCACCATCTCAACTGCACTCGGTCAGCTACACAGGTCCACTGCACAGGTCCACTGCACAGGTCAGCTACACAGGTCCACTGCAGGTCCGCAGCCCTCGGTCGACCGCACTTGGGCCATGAACTAAACCGGGACAATAACGATATCGGTCGGCATGGCAAGGGGAAGTCTGGTGGCCTTGTCGAGATAGTACGAACGGATTTCGCCGCTGATGGTGGCGTCACCGCTTGCAGCGTCGAGACCGAATCCATCGTCATCGGGAACCACGGTTCCTTCGATATGTACACCGATCATCAGCTCACTTACGGCTCCCTCGGGTCGATTGTTGGCAACCTGCACAACAACGGGAACATCCACAACAAACCTGCCAAGCCCAAGTGCAGCAATGTCAAAATCGACACCAATTTCAGCAAAGATCGTCGTGTCCGAAGCGATCTCGAATGACTCACCTTCTAGCGTTTGAGCGGCTGTCGCAACAAAACGGGTCTTAGCGACCGTGATGGCGTCGCCCGGTCCCGAAGCGTCGTGGACGGTCTGGGCGGTATCCGCGGCATGAGAGTCGACAGCTCCTGGGCAAACGGTGATGATTCGTCGTAGCGGTGCCTGGTTACAAACAATGCTCATGGTGAAGCGCACTTGGTCGCCGGAATGAAAAATGACCGACTCGACGGGGGCATCAAAACCTGGCACCGACCAGATTCCACCGGCCGCACCAAGCTGGGGTACCGGGAACGCTTCATCGAAGCGATCTCGGAGTTGAAATACATAGGTTCCGGTGCTGGCTCGAAGACCTTGAGCTGAGAGTTCCGCTACTCGAACCATCGCTTCGGCTTGCGCCCGGGCCGCATCGGCCAATCCCAATAGTTCATGACCCGAGTTCGCAGCGTTGTTTTGTGCAGCATAATTTCGTGCGGCTGCACTGGAACGAGCCTCCATGGCCTGCTCACGTTCAAAGGCATTAGTCCGTTCCGTTAAGCGTTGCACCGCAGATCGCGCCGACCATGCAAAGGCCCCCGCTCCTCCCGCGATACCCAATGAACCAAGGGCACCCAGGGTCAGCAACGTTTCGCTCATACTGTCTTGTCGGCACCTTGTCCCTCACAGTTGAGGGCGAGCACCTTGCCGTAACCAAAGACTCCTCCGAATCGATGAGGGGCCTTAGGGGGTTTCTGGCAGGCTCAACTGGCCGAGAGCAGCTTTCAGCTCTGCGGGCATCCGTGTTGGGCGCCCTTCGGTAGTGGTGCAACCGGCACGAACCTCTGCGGTACAGAGCACCGTTCGGGAGCCAGTCTCGGGGTCGGTGCGGGTTATTCGTTGCGACCAGGTACTTCTCGCCCCACCGATTTCGCTTACCCAGGTTTCAACCGTGACGTCGTCGCCCGCTTTACCGGGCACCTTGTACTGCACCGACAAATCGGTAACCACGATCTGAAACCCCAGCTCAGCCATAGTGCCCAGGGACATCCCGATCGAGTCCAGCGCTTCGCCTCTTCCGGCCTCAAACCAGGCAACGTAGATGGCGTGATTGACGTGATTGTAAGGATCAAGTTCCCCGAAACGAACCCGGAAGGTCGTGGTGTGCACCATGCCAGTCTGACTGGCCGGATCGGTCCTTAGTTACCAATTCCGCAGCTTCCCTCGCATTCCGCAGACTCGTTCGTCGCAGTTTCCAAAGGCTTTCCTACCCGTCCACCCTCGAAGCGAAAGGCCCAGTAGGATCTCTCGCCGCCAAGTAAGGCAGTGCGAATCCATGTTGTGTTCTCGCCCCTCGCCGAGAACACCACCGAGCGCGGCAACCAACAAGACACGAAGGAGCGATCATGAGCGAAAGCATCATCAATGAAGCTGCGCGCCGCCGCACCTTCGCCATCATCTCCCACCCTGACGCTGGCAAGACCACGCTCACCGAGAAGTTCTTGCTGTACGCGGGCGCAGTACAGCGAGCCGGTGCCGTTCATGCCCGTGAAGGTGGACGCCAAGCCACGTCTGACTGGATGGAGATGGAGCAAAAGCGTGGGATTTCCATCACCTCCACCGTGCTGCAGTTTTCATACCGCGATTGCGTGATCAACCTGCTCGATACTCCTGGCCACCGCGACTTCTCCGAAGACACCTACCGGGTGCTTACCGCCGTCGACGCCGTGATCATGGTGCTCGACTCTTCAAAGGGCATCGAGGCCCAAACCCTCAAACTGTTCGAGGTATGCCGTGCCCGCGAATTGCCGATCATTACCTTTCTCAACAAAATGGACCGACCTGGTTTGGGTGCTCTTGAGTTGCTCGATGAGATCGAAGAAAAACTGATTCTGCAACCTACGCCGGTAACCTGGCCGGTTGGCGATCCTGGTGATTTTCGAGGCGTGATTGATCGGCGGACGGGGAACTTCCATCGCTTCACCCGAACTGCCCGTGGTGCCACCATCGCCGAAGAGGAAGTGCTTTCAGCATCCGAGGCGCTCGCTTCTGAGGGAAAAATGTGGCAAGCCGCAGCCGACGATTGTGAACTCCTCGATCAAATGGGTCAGTCGCTCAACATGGCCTCCTTCCTCGACGGATCCTCCACACCCGTCTTCGCCGGTTCAGCCATCACCAACTTTGGCGTCGGTCAATTGCTCGACGCTGTAGTTGATCTCGTTCCCTCACCCACTCCGTTTGCGGATGCGGCGGGCAAAGATCGAGCGTTGGAGACACCGTGCAGCGGATTCGTGTTCAAGATGCAGGCCAACATGGACCCCTCGCATCGTGACCGCATCGCCTTCGTACGCTTAACCTCGGGCCGATTCGAACGCGGCATGAACCTCACCCGTGCTGCCACCGGTCGGCCATTTTCCACCAAGTACGCCACGACGGTTTTCGGCTCCGATCGCGACACCGTCGAAGAAGCATTTCCTGGCGATGTTATTGGCTTGATCAACGCCCGCGATCTGCGCATCGGCGACACGTTGTTCGATGGTCCGGCGCTCAAATTCCCGGCCATACCCACCTTTGATCCTGAGGTGTTCACCACGGTTCGGCCTCGAGATACTGGCCGTTACAAGCAATTCCGTTCCGGCCTGGCCCAACTCGACGATGAAGGCGTGGTTCAGGTCCTCCGCGATCCCGACATTGGCGACCAAGCCCCGATCTTGGCTGCGGTTGGTTCTCTCCAGTTCGAAGTGTTCGCTCATCGTTTGGAACACGAATTCGGTGCTGTAGTTGACATGACCGGCAGCCCCTATTCCGTAGCCCGACGAACGGATGCCGAAACCGCACTGCACTTGCGCGGTTTGGTTGGCGTGCGAGTAGTCAATCGTTCCGATGGTTCCCATGTCGCTCTGTTCGAATCGAAGTACCGCATGGAACGTCTCATCACCGACAACCCCACCTGGAAGTTAGAACGCTTCGTCGTGGGCTTGTAAGCACACCTACTTTTTGTCGAGCACCTCGTGGCATGTCCAACCTGCAGCCGAATTCGCCACAGAAGATCTACTCTTCGGCCAGCATCGTTGCATGGTTCGTGATTGGGCCGCTATAGGTTCCTGCTTCTACCCGCTCGGCTCAGCTTGGTTCCACTCCAACCCTGATAGAGGATTCTTCGTCCGCCGTTATGTCAGCGGTGTTTCACGTTCCGCGTCATCGCACACTGTTAGCTAAACGCAATGCCGTTGCTTTGGTGAAGTTTCCTTCTAACCGATACGTGAAGTCACCCGAGGCCCAAAGCAAAGTGTCTGAGGCAAGTCGAGCCGTGTCCACGTGTCTTCCCGATTCATCATTGATCACGACGACATGCTTCGCTCCCGAAATGAACCAACCTGCCTTAGCCTTTACCGTTACCGATTCAAGCCGCGACGCACCTTGAGAAATCGCTTGACCTTTGGTCATTACCGCTTGATCGCTCGATCTTCCGCGGAACTGGGTGAAAAGCAAACCAACCCGAGGATCGTCGGTTTTGGGAAGATCCTTCTGCGGTTTCCACACGGCAGTCACCTGTCCGCTGGCTGGTGGCACAAGCCAATACACCGACGAGGGGCCTTTCAGGGCTTTGGGTAACAGTATGCGTGCTTTGTATCGATCTTTTGCCTCGTTAAGTGTCACCGGTTCACCCGGCCACTGTGTTTCCGAACCCGGGAGTGTTGCTGCCACCGCGTTGGAACCCAACATCGTTGGCGTGCTCAGCGAGGCGGTCGGGCGTGGTTCCACCGAAGTTGAGGGCGACCTGCTGGATTGCGGAAAAAACAGTTTCACTCCGCCAATGCGAATACCACCATTGAGTGCCCCCGCTGCGGTACCGGCAGTTCCGAGAAACAACGTCGAGGCCAGAACCACAACACGTTTTATCCGCTTGCGACGCACAATCGGTGCGGCATGACGGGCGAAACGCATCAATCGTTGTTCGACCGGCTGACTGTTCACTACAAGTTTCGAATCACATGATCGCCGTAAGAGTTCGACCATCTCAAGTTCTTTATCATTCATTTCGATGTCCACTTTCTGCGGGTTCCCACTGGTTTGCTCGCTCTGTTTGTCTGCTGGCTCTGCTCGGATTTGCTGGCTCTGCTCGGATTTGGCGGCCCTACTTGGCTTTTCTCGACTTGGCGTTTCCCTACTGCACCGTCATGTTCTTGATCGTCTGATTCACGCGCTGTTTTCTGATCCGAGTCCAGTTGCGTCCTCAGCTTGGCGAGCGCACGGGATGTTCGTGACTTCACGGTGCCTAGTGCGAGGCCCAGCGCATCGGCGGATTCCCGTTCGCTGAGCCCTACGAGAAATCGCAAGGCCAACACCTCACGATCAAGCCGCTCCAAAGTCTGCAGAGCCCCCACCACCCGAGAAGCTTCATCAGCCTCGATCACTAGCTCGTCGACCGACCGCACCGGCAAGCTGGCCTGTACAGCAATACGTTCGACAAGCCGCATCCGCCGACCTCGGGAACGTTTCCAGTTGCGGGCTTGATTGGCCACGATGGTGGCGAACCACGGTCGAAACGGTCGACTCTCATCAAATCGTCGGAGTGACTGCAAGACCTTGGTGAGCGCCTCCTGCACGATATCCTCCGCATCGGCTGGATTCCCGCTCACTACAGTGGCAAGGCGAACCATGGCTGCTAGATCCCCTTCAACGAGCGCGCCAAACGCAACGCCGTCTCCAAGACGTGCGCGAGCAATCAGCTCTGGCTGGTCCATTCCCCTTCATACACCGCCCGGAAGACAAAGGTTCCCGATAGTCTCATCGGGGACGTTAAGAGAACTCGCCGCTTGGGGGCGAATTGTCGATTTCGCTGCTGACCGTCCACCGACCGCCAACCTTGGTATAAACGAGGTGATCCCAAGAGCTAGATGTTGTGTCACCAGAGGCCCTTACACCGCTCCACGCATCGATCTGACCGTCGCCCGCTGTCAGTATCCCGTCGACCAGAGAAAGGTGCAAAGTGACCGCTGCTGAGTCACCTCGGAGTTCCACAATGTCTACGCCGAGCGATCCGTTGCGACCGCGCCAACCAAACACCAAATCATTCGTTCCATCACCTGTAGCATCAACAAGTAGAGGTCTACGCGAAGGTGGAACAAGACTGCGCAACGCCACGCTGTAAACCACTTCGGTACCGGCATCTCGAATGAGCACATCGGATCCGGAACCATCTGGCTCAATCGTCCACGCAGCGCCAGGGTCTTCGGGCGTGATCAACTCGCACTCGGCATCGATCGCGGTTCGAGACAGGCTTCTACAGCCCTCCTCCGACGAATACTGCCTGCGTTCGTCGCCCGGTAACGGTTGCAAATTGGCGCCGTCGGTAGAGGGACCAGGGGCCGGGCGAGTAGGCGGTTCAGTAACAGGAGGTTCTGTGACAGCAATCGTTGTCTCAGGAACTGTGGTTGGTGCATCGGTGTCAGGAATCGACGTGGTGTCATCAATCACCAAGGGCTGCGTGGTGTCAACTGGTTCCGTATCCGCAATGGTTGTTCCTGAAATGGCCACAACTGCTGGCGCTGACTCTGGCGATCGCCATGCATACGTCGCACCGAAGGCAATCGCAAACATCGCAAGGAAGGCAGCGAACGGGAGGAAACGAGAGCGAGTTTTCATATGGTTTCGTTGAACTCCACTCGTCGTAGGCGTTTGGCGACCAACGGACCGGCCAGCTCACCAACAAGTGAACATCGAAGCTTCATCGTACCCATCGAATGCCTAAAGCTTTAGCAGCGGACCGATAGAATCGCCCTGTCACTAAGCCACTGGCTACTTATCTTTTCATGTCGAGACTGGTTCCCTACGGCTTCGATAGACAGGCAAAATACCTCTCCGTTTCGGGTCACACTTTGGCCTGTAACGGTGAGCCCACAAGACACCATCTCCTGTTTTAGCCGATCAACAGTTTCCCGCGAGCCACAGGTGAGCTCATAGGCAATTGATTCTCTTCGACGATCAATCTGATACTCAATAAATGGGAAAAGCAAAAGAATCAGAGCCGTCATGGCCGTAGCAACCAGGGATACGGCAACGTATCCTGCACCAAGCCCCATGCCCAGCGACGCCGTAAGCCAAACAGTCGCCGCAGTGGTAAGCCCACTGACCTTACTTCCATCACGCATGATCGCTCCGGCACCCAGAAACCCCACCCCGCTTACGATCTGAGCAGCAATTCGGGAAGCGTTTGCGGGGCCTCCAATGCGGATCGACAGAATAGTAAACGTGCAGCTCCCCAAAGAAATCAACGTCATGGTACGAAAGCCGGCCGCCTTGTCACGACTTTCTCGCTCGGCGCCTATTAGCCCGCCCACCAATACCGCCAGGCCCATCCGCAGGAAAATGTCCAATGTCACGAAGTTAATTCTCGCAAACTATTGTCGGCTTGAGAGTGATCTAAACGTAGCGGCCACCCAATCATCGAAGTGCTGAACCGCGATACGCCAAGCCAACAGCAATGCCCGGTAAGGTCGTCGCATCATGGATTCAGCCCTCGAGAGCCCACAAGACCCCTACCAAGAGCACGCAACTCCCGCTGAACTCGACGGCCGCGAGCCACCTACGTGGCTGGGCCCGGTCTTGGTGGCCATCGTCGCCGGGCTTTGGATAATGGGTTTTGCTACATCCTCGCTGGCACCAAAGCTGCTCAAGGACCATCCGCTCGGGCTCATGGCCCTCAATCCGCGTTACCGGTACATGGTGGTGGGCGCTCCCCGCATCGATGCACTTCCGTTTTACCTAGTTGGTATCCTGCGACTTCTAGCCAGCGACCCAGTGTACTTTCTGCTCGGTTGGGTTTATGGGGAGAAGGCCCTCAGCTTTTTTGAAGATGCCCTCGGGAAGCAAACCATGGACTCAACCCGAAAGTTTTTCCTCAAAGCCGGTACGGTGATGGCCCTGTTTTTTGCCGGACCGATTATTTGCGTGTTCGCCGGCGCAGCCAGGATGAACCCGAAAAAATATTTCACTCTCGACGTACTAGGCACGTGCATCATTGTGTTTGCGCTTCGTCAGTTCTCCGACGCCATGAGCGGATTCATCAACGGCTTGCTGCGCTTCAACGACCGCAACGCCAAATGGCTTATGGTCATCACTATCATCACCACGCTCATCGTGGTGGCCAACGTTGGCGCGAAACGCGTCGGCGCGCTGAAGAACTTCACCCGACGCAAGTAGCTCGATCTACCTCCTTCCTACATGTAGGCATCGAGGCCGACGACGACGCCTGCATGTTCGGCGATCTTTTTCACGGCAAGCACAACGCCGGGCATAAAGCTGGTGCGATCCGTGGTGTCGTGGCGAATGGTGAGCGTTTGGCCCGTCGTGCCCAATATGACCTCTTGGTTTGCCACGGCCCCACGCATACGAACACCGTGCACGCGAATTCCCCCAGGACCCAAACCCCCGCGAGCGCCGGGGAGCATTTCCTTTTGGGTTGGATCGGGAATCCATTCGGTTCCTGAAGCTCTCTTGGCGGCATCCATCCGAGCAACCGTTGACATCGCAGTCCCCGAGGGTGCATCGATCTTGTTCTCATGGTGCACTTCAATAATTTCCGCAGAATCAAAAAATGGTGCGGCCATCTCGGCGAAGCGCATCATCAACACCGCACCAATAGCGAAGTTCGGCGCAATCAAGCAGTTCGATTTCGTAAACGCGGCCCGGAAATCCGAGAGGTTTTCTCCGCTGAAACCTGTCGTTCCCACCACCACGTGCACACCGTTTGCGGCGCAAGCCTTGATGTTCTCGACGGCCGCTTCCAAATGGGTGAAGTCGACCGCTACGTCCACGTTGGCCCGACTGAGCACTTCTGCGTTGGGGGATATTAGAACCCCAGGAACGTCAACCCCGGTGGCCTGACGAAGATCAAGCCCAGCGTGAAAGGGATCGATAGCCGCAACCAGTTCCAGCGCGGGATCCGCAGCCACGGCACGACAAACCTCCGCTCCCATTCGGCCACCGGCACCGAAAACAGCCACACGGATTACATTCGAATTTGCCACAACAGCCCCCATAGTGAAATTACCGCTGAGAGGCTAGTAGCTCGACATCATCCAAAACCGGTTCGGTTCCCTGAAAACTGGTGCGCGCCTCGGGAGATCAACCGCCAAGTAGTGGATGTCCAGCAAGCGAAGCCGCCTCAACCGGGCCCACTACAGCGACGATGGGCGAACCGGTAAACACCCGGTCGATGACACGACGCACATCTTCGTGGGTGACAGCCTCGGTCTTAGCCAAAAGGTCTTCAACCGGCGGGATAGTTCCGGTAAGCAATTGAGAGCGACCGATCCGGGTCATACGGGCTCCGCTATCTTCCAGACCCAACGCCGTTGCCCCACGGACGGATCCACGGGCTCGGCGAAGTTCATCGTCGGTCAAACCATAGGCGCGCAGACGATCAAGCTCGGCCGACATTAGATCAAGAACTTCGACGAGTCGTTTTGGTGCCGTGCCCGCATAGATGCCCGAGAAGCCCGCGTCGGCATATGAGGACCGGTAAGAGTAGACCGAGTAGGCCAGGCCGCGTACTTCGCGAATCTCATGGAATAACCGGCTCGACATTCCGCCGCCGAAGACGTGATCGAGAATGCTCAACGCAAACCGGTCGGGATCGTTGCGATTAATGGAGGGGAACGCCACTACAACGTGGGCCTGCTCGGTGTCTTCCTCGACCACGGTGCAAGGAATGTACGGTGCAGTTGGGGCAATGCGAGGAGCCGCACCCGATGACGGGGGCCGACGCAACTGGCTCTCCACCTGAGCAACCGTGGCATCGTGATCAACCAAACCGGCAGCGGCCACAACGATCTGGTCGTAACCATACGTAGCATCCATAAAATCGCGAATGTGATCGGCGGTGGTTGCTTCAACGGTTTCGTTGGTACCAGCAGTGTCTCGACCAAGCCCGTGGCCCGGATAGAGAGACTCGTGAATGATGTCGTGCACGAGATCGGCCGGTTCATCTGAACGCATAGCAATTTCTTCGAGAATGACTTGGCGCTCAGCATCAACATCTTCATCGCGAAGGGCCGGACGGCTGATGATGTCGCATAAAATATCGAGGCTCAGAGCAGCATCTTCAGCCACCGTCCGTGTGTAGAAGGTGGTGTATTCCTTCGTGGTGTACGCATTCATTTCGCCACCGACGGCATCAATGGCTTGAGCAATATCGAGCGGCGTACGCGAAGCCGTACCTTTGAACAGGAGGTGTTCCAAGAAATGCGAGCATCCGGCCTGCTCCGGCGCTTCATCGCGGCTACCAATCCCCACCCAAATCGCCGATGTAACACTCAACGCCCCAGGCATCCGCTCGGTTACAACCGTGACCCCCGATTCAAGCGTGGTTACATTGACAGAAGAATCGAGCGAAGCAGAAGTTGAAGACATGAGGTTACAAGGATACTCGCCAAGGCCCGCAGGTCGAGCGCAACCCCAGCCCGCAAGGTGAAAGCCTCGATAATTCTCGTGTCAGCAGCAGATATGCAACGAAAGCGCTCTGTATGATCAAAAAAGGACTGGGCGACTCGAACGACTCTGCGAGAACTCACGCAGCAGCTGAGACCAACTTCGCAGCAAGAACTGCACTGGTTTCTAAAACCTGGGCTCGAAAAGCCTCTGGGAGCTCATCGGGATTCAAAATGACTCTTTCGTCGAAGGCGCCGCCCGCTCATTTGGCGACATGATGTCAAGGTCGGCCGCCGTGATCATTTTTCGCTTCGAAGTCATGCCCAACAACACAACTCCCTCGGATCCTGTCGGCGTCTTCAACGATTCGTTGCCAGAGAGATTTCGGTTGGTAAGACAACGCAAGGAACCCGCCGCGTTGCGACGGGTTCCTTGATTCGAACGCTTTGTCTACGAAGGCAGAACCTACATAGACCTAGTGACGATTTAGCGACGGGGTGCGCCTCGGCGAGGGGCACGGCCACGGTCGTTGCGGCGTGGTTCGGTGCTGGGCATGTCGCCTTCGGCCGGCGCTGGGCCCAGGTCGCCAAACTCAGCAGCGATCTCTGCGTCGAAGGAATCTTCGAAGCTCACCACATTTGAAGCACCAGTGGCTGGGGCTTCAGCACGTGGTGCGCGTTCTGGACGAGGTCCACGCTCAGGACGGTCTCCGCGCTCCGGGCGAGGTCCACGATCGGAACGCTCCGGGCGAGGACCACGATCTCCGCGGTCATCAGAGCGAGGCGCACGCTCAGCACGAGCTTCACCTGGCTCACCAGCAGGCTGATCGGCCCAGCTCAAGGAAACCTTGCCCTGTGCGTCAATGTCGTCAACACGAACTTCAACCGAGTCACCGAGGCTGACGACGTCTTCGACGTTATTCACCCGCTGGCCCTTACCGATTTTCGAGATGTGCAACAAACCGTCACGACCGGGGAGGATGTTGACGAATGCGCCGAACTTCGTGGTGGAAACCACTCGGCCCATGTACACGGCACCAACTTCAGCCTTTGGTGGGTCAAGGATCAGCTCGATACGACGACGGGCTTCGGTAACTGCAGCACCGTTGGTGGAACCGATCGACACGATACCTACACGGCCATCATCATCAATGGTGATGTCAGCCCCGGTTTCCTGCTGCATCGCGTTGATGACCTTGCCCTTCGGCCCGATGATCTCGCCGATTTTGTCCATAGGGATTTCAAAGGAAACGATCTTTGGTGCGGTCTCGTTGACCTCGGTACGAGGGGCCGAGATCGCCGCGTTCATAACCTCGAGGATGGCCAAACGGGCTTCCTTGGCTTGCTGAAGCGCGGCGGCCAACACGTCGGCAGGAATGCCATCGATCTTGGTGTCGAGCTGCAGTGCGGTCACGAACTCTGAAGTTCCGGCAACTTTGAAGTCCATGTCGCCAAAAGCATCTTCCGCGCCGAGGATGTCGGTAAGGGTTGTGTACTTACCTTCAGCGAAGATCAAGCCCATGGCGATACCGGCTACTGGAGCCTTGATCGGCACACCGGCGTCCATCAACGACAACGACGACGAGCAAACTGAACCCATCGAAGTGGAGCCGTTAGAAGCCAAAATCTCCGACACCAAACGGATTGCGTAAGAGAACTCTTCTTGCGAAGGGATGACGGGTAGCAGTGCACGCTCTGCGAGCTTGCCGTGGCCGATTTCGCGGCGCTTTGGCGAACCAACACGACCAGTTTCACCGTTAGCCGAAGGGGGCATGTTGTAGTGATGCATGAAGTACTTCTTGTTGGCGGGCTCCAACGTATCGAGCATCTGGTTCATCTTGGGCATAGCAAGTGTGCATATGTTCAAGACCTGGGTCTCGCCACGCTGGAACAGGCCGGTGCCGTGGGCGGTTGCCAATACGCCAACTTCGCAACTAACCGCACGAAGATCGCGAGCGCCACGTCCGTCAATACGGATGCCACTCTCGGTTACCCTCTTACGAACAAGCTTCTTGGTAAGCGAACGTACGGCTTCCTTGATTTCCTTTTCGCGGCCTGGGAACTCTTCTTTCAACGCAGCAACTGTGTCGGCAGCAGCCTTATCGGTGGCTTCATTGCGCTCAGACTTGATCACGATCTGGGTGGCTGGGCCGAGCAGTGGGGTTGCAACTTCGGTGACCCGCGCCATGACATCGTCGCCGTAATCAAGAACAGGCGTATACGACATTGGCGCACGTGACCCAGCAACCTTGACCAATTCCAACTGCAACGCAATCGATTCTTTGATCCACGTTTTGGAAGCAACAAGGCCGTCGGCAATAACGTCTTCGGTGACCTTGGGCGCGCCGGCTTCATATGAGGCCCATGCAGTTTCGGTGCCACCCGCTTCAACCATCATGATGGCAACGTCGCCGTCGGCCAATTGGCGGCCAGCTACAACAAGTTCAAAGGTTGAGGCAGCGCCTTCTTCGAAGGTTGGGTGAGGAATCCATTCGCCTTCCGTTGAGTAAGCAATTCGTACCGCACCGATCGGGCCGTCGAACGGGATACCTGAGATCATCAATGCGGCCGAAGCGGAGTTGATGGCGAGAACGTCATGCGGGTTGACTTGATCGGCACCGATAACGGTGATGACGATTTGGGTTTCGTTGCGGAAGCCATCAGGAAACGACGGGCGCAGGGGGCGGTCAGTGAGGCGGCAGGTAAGGATTGCTGCATCGGTTGGGCGGCCTTCACGACGGAAGAATGAGCCCGGGATCTTGCCTGCTGCGTAAGCGCGTTCTTCAACGTCAACGGTCAGCGGGAAGAAATCGATACCGTCACGCACGCTTTTGGCGGCATTGGCGGTGGTGAGGACGGTGGTTCCGTCGATGGAGGCGACTACTGCGCCCATGCTCTGCTGAGCGAGTTTGCCCGTTTCGTACGAAAGGGTCTTGCTCGTGCCCGAAACTTGGACCGAGACTTTTTTGGCATCTGCCATGTGTTTGATTCTCCTTAAATGGCACATCACCCGTGTGGTGCGTGCAGGTTTCTTCTTTGATGCATTGGGTAGCGACCCGATATTCGGGCCCAAGTTTTGCTCACTCTGACTGTTTGATCAGGGATAGCAACCCAGCGACTTCACCCAACATAAAGTGGTTGGAAAAGCAGAAAGCGGTCCCGGAGGACCGCTCTCAGACTTTGATTTAGCGGCGCAAACCGTGCTTGGCCAAAAGGCCACGGTAACGCTCAACGTTGAGGTTCTTCACATAATCGAGCAAACGCCGACGACGACCAACCATCATGAGCAGGCCACGACGGGTGTGGTGGTCGCCCTTATGCATCTTGAGGTGATCGTTGAGGTGGTTGATGCGCTCTGTGAGGATGGCGATCTGAACTTCCGGCGAACCGGTATCCGTAGCGTGGTTACGGTTTGCTTCAATTGTTTTGGCCTTATCAGGCATAGCGGTATTGCTCTCTTTTCGTAAGTGACACCAATTGGCTCGCCGTAGCCAGCCAAGGGAACGCTAATTAGATTAGCAGCGGAACCATCTCCCCCTGTCCGCCCTTTGCCTCGAAACAACCCGAACGCCCGGCGTTGCCAGAAACAGCAAAACCGGGCGGAGCGATTGTCGAACGCCAC
>JAYUVJ010000057.1:0-4413 GCA_043754155.1 Acidimicrobiia bacterium | reverse complement strand
CCGTGGAATTGACCCGGCCAGGCTTCCACCAGGGCAGTACTTCACGGATCGTTTCCCCGTCCTCCATGTGGGCGACGTGCCGAAGTACAAGGATCTCTCCACATATGACGTCACCATCACGGGCGCAGTTGAACGAAAGCTAACGATCACCCTCGATGAGTTGAAGGCTCTTCCTGCGGTAACGGTGGAAACCGATATCCATTGCGTCACCAAATGGTCAAAGTTCGATACGCACTGGACCGGTGTGTCGATTGCCGAATTGTTGAACAAGGCGGGAATCAAACCCGAAGCCACGCACGTGATGTTTCACTGCGAGCACGGCTACACAACAAACCTTCCTCTCGCCGATGTTCTTGATCCCTATGTCGCTTTGCTTGCCTACGAATTCGAGGGCGAACCCCTCGCTCCAGAACACGGTTTCCCACTGCGATCGTTTGTTCCGCACCTCTACCTTTGGAAATCCGCCAAGTGGATTCGTGGCATCGAATTGCTCGTCGGTGATCAACCTGGTTTCTGGGAGCGCAATGGGTACTCAATGTACGGCGATCCTTTCCGCGAACAACGCTTCTCAGGTTCATAAGCACACAAAGCGTTGGTCCGGTCGCTGATCCGTGCACGCCGAACAACTAGTCGAAGCTCCAAACATAACTTGCACAATCACGTATCGAAACGAACCAATGAACTTCACTGAACGACGCAATGAATGGCGCTCCAAGGCGGTTGCATCCGACAACGCAGCAGCCCAGATGGCCAACACGGGCGATCATCCCGGGCGTTTTGTTGCCCGAATTCGAACGTTGGCCACCATGCCCGGGGCAGAGTTCAAGAAGTCAGCACTGGTGGTTTTCACGGTAATCGTCATCTCCCAGGCCATAACCGGCGCACTCGGCGGACAGTCCAAAACGGTGAGAGCCGTGGTATCGGGCCCGCTCTCCCTGATCGCCGGTCTAGCCACCATCGCCCTGGCTACCATGATCCTCGGGCGGTATGTGCGCATAGGTATTCGCACATTCAGAATTATTGCCGGAATAAGTGCGTCGCTGCTGACCTTTGTGATCTACACCGGTTCCGCTGTGCGTCTTACCGGTTCGGGCTTGGGTTGTCCGGATTGGCCGACGTGTTCGGAGGGCAATGTTGTTCCCGCTTCAGGCGCTCATGCACAAATAGAGTTTGGTAACCGGATAGTAACTGGGCTCTGCGTTCTCGCTGCGGGCATTGGCGTGCTGTGCGCACTTGTTCGCAATCCCTACCGTCGCGATTTGGTGCAGTTTGGGTTGCTGGTGAGCCTCGCCATTTTCTCGAACGCAATTCTCGGTGGCTTTACCGTGCTTTCCGGTCTGCGGCCGGAGCTAGTCATGGGCCACTTCGTGGTCGCGCTCCTTGCTCTCGGAACCGCACTCGTGTTGTTTCATAGAGCGGGTGAGCCGGGTGAAAGCCGATCATTAACCGGAAAGGATCGAGCTTCAAGCGTCGACGATACAACTTCACGTTTATCGAGCATTCTTACGGCGGCTGCTGGAGTGGTCTTGTTGATGGGAATGATAGTGACGGGCTCCGGTCCACATGGCGGTTCCGATAAACAGAGCAACCCAGTCAAGCGTTTTCCCTTTTCTACTTATGACACCTCTCGCATCCACTCACTGGCCGTATGGATCGCCCTAGCGTTAGTAATCGCACTCGCCGTTCGTGCAGTTCGAAGTACTAGTGCAAGAAGCTCTTCGGGGGCGGCTGAACTTCGCCGAAGGCTTAGCGTGCTCATGGGCGTCATCGTGGCGCAGGGGGCGATTGGTTACCTCCAGTACTTCAACGGGGTCCCAGCCTTACTCGTAGAGTTTCACGTCATCGGTGCAACAGCGTTTTTTATCTCGGTGTTCTGGGTACGCGCCGCGGCTACCATGCCACGCCAACCTACTAACTAATCAGATGTAAATAGGACCCCGTTGAACTCTCGGGGGTCACGATCCCGCACATCTCGCACATCGCACGTCCGCCATCCGCACATGTCCCTAGCTTCCGTTGATCTTTCGGCTTTTGTTGAACAAAAATTCAAAAGAGTTACTCCTCGGTGCGAAAATAGCGTTGAGTCATTCGTTGTTATAGCAGTGGTGTGTTGCCACCAACATCAACAAACGTCCAAAGCTTGGCCGTGCGTGGGTGTGTTGTGAACCAAAGAAAAGGAGTCAGTATGCCTAAATATGCAGCTTTGATTTACGGGCCCGATGCAGCGCCCGACAGCGTTTCCCCGCAAGCGTGGGCACAGGTGATGGCGGAGTACAACGATTTTGGCGCAGCGGCTGGAGCGGCCGGTGTAATGGGCGGTGGCGAAGCATTGCAAGGAATTGCCACAGCCACAACCGTGCATGTCAAAGGAGGATCAAAGGGTGGAGAAGTTGTTCTCACCGACGGCCCTTTTGCCGAGACCAAGGAAGTGCTCGGAGGCTTCTATCTGCTTGACTGCAAAGACCTCGATGAAGCAGTGAAGTGGGCTGCACAAATACCTGGTGCGTGGCACGGCCGGGTTGAGGTTCGTCCGTGCGTGGATTTCTCGCAAGGCTGATCCCTCAGCCCCGGTCACGCACTCCCCATAACGCCAGCAGCCACAAACATGCCTTCAGCGATGGAAGAATTTCTTCGTATCGAACGAGGCCGGGTGTTGGGGTCCTTGATTCGTTTTACCGGTGACATTGGTCTGGCCGAAGACGCTGTGCAAGACGCGGTCCTAACAGCACTTGAACATTGGCCGAAAACCGGAATGCCCCGAAATCCCGGAGCTTGGTTGACCATAACTGCTCGGAACAAGGCACTCGATCGCCTTCGAAGAGAATCGAAACGTTCAGCAGCTGAGCTAACCGCACAGTTGCTGAACGATATCGACGCGCCGCTTCAAACTGGTGTGATTCGCGACGATCAGCTTCGGTTGTTGTTCACGTGCTGCCACCCAGCCCTGTCACCAGAGGCCAGGGTTGCCTTAGCGCTTCGTACACTATGTGGACTTACCACAGTGGAAATTGCCCGAATTCACTTGGTGAGCGAAACACGAATAGGCCAACGTATCAGTAGAGCGAAAGCAAAGATTGCCGCAGCGCGCATCCCATATACAGTCCCACAGGATCATGAGCTTCCCGATCGATTAATAAGCGTGCTTATTACATTGTATTCGGTGTTTACGATGGGGCATCACGCTGCGTTTGGTGCGCTTGATTCAAGGGTAGACCTGGCCGACGAAGGTATCCGTTTGACACGGATTCTCGTTGACCTTATGCCCGACGAGCCCGAGTGTTTAGGTCTGTTAGCGCTGATGCTGGCCACCCATGCTCGCAAAAATGCCCGGGTCAATTCCGTAGGCGATCTTGTGTTAATGGAAAACCAGGATCGAAGGCAATGGAATCACCCCGACATTTCTGAAGCCGCCGCACTAGTGGAACGGGTTTTGTCCCGACGCCAAATCGGCCCCTACCAAATACAAGCAGCGATTTCCTGCTTGCACGGTTTGGCCCCCACCTGGATCGAAACCGATTGGCCTCAGATCGCGACACTGTATGCGTTGTTGGACGATCTTGCGCCCTCAATGGTTGTTCGGGTCAATCGGGCAGTAGCGGTTGCCTATGCCCAAGGACCGGGGGCAGGATTGTGCTTGCTCGACCAACTAGAAATATCAGCAGCACAACGATGGCACCTTTACTGGTCTACCAGGGCGGAGTTGCTGAAGCGGGCCGACCAACCATCCGAGGCAGCCGCTGCGTACCAGCATGCGCTGGGGTGCGAAATCAACGACAGTGATCGCCGCTTCTTAGAATCGAGCCTTCGGGCCTTACACGGGCCCGGCCGCTAGCTGATGTCGTGAGGACGTACTTGGCGTCACCCGCGCCTGCTGTTCACTTAGGTTGGGTCAAAGTGTTCAGCGAACCTGCCCGGACAATCTGATCGCCGGTTAGCCTCCCTGGCCCACAAATTTGTCCATCAAATTCAACGTCGCAGTTCAGCGGTAGGATTCTGGCGTGCAACGGCATTCGGCGTCGACAGATTGCGCGCGTCCACTGTGCGCGATTCGAGCCACCGTTCGTTTTTGGTTCGACGGGGAATCACGCCGTGTAGTTCTAGACCGCAGAATCAGCGAATGGGGCGGACAGGGTCTGTTGTGCGAAAACCATGCAGATCGCCTAATTGTGGCTCGCGGATGGGAACTCGATGACCGTCGCGTTTCCGAGCCCCGCCTGTTCTCAGTTGAACAAGCAGATCGTGCCGCGGCCCGTCGAATTCGTCGATTAAGCCACCCTGAAGCTCACCCGTCGACACCTCTCCCCCTCGATGGCGGCCCGCTCTACACACTGCCTAGTGACTACGAATCTCCCCCGGCCGCTCCGCTCGCCCCCATGCCTACTGGCAAGGTCATGCCTACGACGGGCCCGGCTG
>JAYUVJ010000056.1:0-3177 GCA_043754155.1 Acidimicrobiia bacterium | reverse complement strand
CCGGTCAATACGTCACACGCTCGGGCCGCATCGCCAATGAACAACACGCGCCCATCCGACAGCGAGGCATGGGCAATATCGGCGGGGATAGGCCAGGCTTTCACTTCGTCCTCGGCCACCGCATCGGCCCCAATCACGGCGCGAATATGCGGACGATCAGCCAACGATGCCCACAGAGCTTTCATGGTTTTCGTTTTCACGTCGGCACTGCGTTCGATGCCAAAGCCCAGATTCACGCGTCCATCGGCCAGAGGGAAACACCATACGTAGCCCGGAATTATGTCGGGTTCAAACCAAATCCATAACTTGCGCGAAGCTTCAGTATGTACGTTCCCATAGTACTGACGTATGGCATGCCACTCACCTAAGTATGGGGGTCGCGACCCGGATGAGGAACCCGCGGGCCGAGCGGATTCTGCAGAACTTGCACCGCCAGAGAGGAACTTGCGCATCGGTGACCACATGCCATCAGCCGCCAGAACGTGCTGAGCAGAAACCAACGTGTCACCCACCGTCAGCATCACGGAAGACCGATGTTGCACCGCAGCGGTAACCGGGGCACCAAAACGAGGAATCGCACCAGCAGAAACAGCGAGGTTCACCAACGCTGAATCGAGATCAAAACGGGACGCAACGGCGGAAAAACGGCCTTGAGCGCGGGGGAGCGGGAAGGTAATCGGGCGACCTTTGGGGCCGACCAACATGACATCATCAACCCACTCCCAACTAGGCACGTCGGCCGGATCGAGCCCAAGGGCTTCAAGCCGGCGAAGTGCCCCAGCCGTTAGCCCATCACCACAGCATTTGTCTCGGGGAAACGTTGCCTTGTCAATCAACAGCACCGATCGCCCAGCCCGAGCCAACAGGGTCGCGGCTGCCGCACCAGCGGGGCCAGCACCAACTATCGCAACATCGACGTTCATTGGCGCATTGCTGGATTCCACAGGGTCGAGGGTACCGGCAGTGCAACCAGTAGGAACACTCAAGGTGAGGTGAAACAGGTCGCACGATCAGAAAATTGCTGAAAGAGCCCGAACACGGGGAGCCTGAACACGGAAGAACCGAAACGCCGAAGAGCCAAACATGGAAGGGCCGAAACGCCGAAGAGCCCGAACACGGGGAGCCTGAACACCGAAGAAGCGGATGCTAACGGTGGGCCGTTTGGTCTAGCAGGCCGAACGAAATGATCGTAATGCGCACCAATTCGGGTCGGAATAACTATCAAGTTCCCTGCGCGGATCGTCGAAGGATTATCTGTGGATCAGACCGTGCCTCAATTGACCTTTACTTCGTCGACCAAACGGAGCCTCGGTGCTTCGAAAGGATCCGAACAAGTCACTGTTGATCTTGCAGTGAATTCCGTGGGCGCGGCTACCGATAACCCGGCACGCGCCGCGCTCCTGAGCTCCGTTCACGCCAGGTCACCCCTTGATCCAGCGAAAGGCGGTGAATCGGCTTCGGTTTCTGAGCTGAACTCCGGCCTCGGACAACGCCGTGATCTGCCCTCCTACAGGCTCCCCAGCCCGGAATTCGATTCCATTGCTGCTGAATTGGCCAAACGTTCGATTTCATTAGACCTTTGCTTGGTTGTGCCTATGTACAACGAAACAAAGCGCATCGCTGCATCGATAAGAACGCTGGCAGCTTCGGCGTTGTCGGGTGATCGAGTGGGTTTTGTGTTCGTCGACGACGGATCAACTGACGACACCGCTTGTGCAGCGCGTGCCGCTATCGAAGAATTTGCTCTTCCACAGGCGCAGGTATTGGTTCTCAAAGCCAACACGGGTAAAGGTGGGGCTGTTCGCGCAGGCATTCTGGTTGCTGCAGCCTCGGCGCACTATGTGGGGTATCTCGACGCTGACCTTTCCCTCGACCCTTCCGATGTAGCTGCCGCCTTCACTCGTATGCGCGCATCCGATGCTCAGGTGCTAGTGGGTGACCGCATCGTTGATGCTGCGCACCAGCCAAAACTGCGCAGACTCGCTTCACTTACGTTTCGTTCACTAGCGGCGATGGCTGCGCCGACAGGCATTCGTGATACTCAATGCGCCATGAAACTGTTTCGAGCCAACGTGGCGCGAAGTGTCTTTGAGCCGCTGCAAACCAACGGTTTTGGATTCGACGTTGAAGTGCTAGTTCGTCTTCGAGCTATCGGCGTTCACGTCGACGAGTTGCCCATCGCCTGGACCCACACCGAGGGTTCTTCAGTAAACGCCGCAGCGGAGTCTTACCGCATGATGCGCGACGTTCTTAAAGTTCGACGCTCTCTACTGAACCGATAGGTCTCTCTCGGGAATCTGCGAGATTCGACGGGAATCTTGTGGTTCTGGGCGTTGGCCCGGTTTCTGAAGCCTTCGCTGGCTCGTCCGGCGTTCGTGTCGGAATGCGTGCGTGACCCTGCCAAGATGAGTGCGTGAACTTTGTTGCCCATGCGGTGATCGCCGAGGCGCTGGGTTGTTCACCGTTGGAGGCGTTTGGATCGATGGTTCCGGATCTTGCCAACATGGTCGGTGCCATGACGGGTGTGCGATCGGCTCCCGATGTACCGGCGCCCGAACTGCAGTTTGGATTGCAGGTGCACGTAGCAACTGATGAAGCGTTTCATCATCATCCAATCTTTGTGGCGCTCACTCGACGGGCTGCCGCGGTCATGGACGGTCGACGCCACGTCAATACCGCCGCTGCTCACGTAGGCATCGAATTGATGATCGACGGCTTCTTGTTGTCGGAGTCTCGGGCTATTCCGTATCCCGTCGCGCTGAGCGCAGCCGCGCCGTTTTGCCTCGGACCGTGGGATGACCTGATGACCTATTTGGTTGACGACAACCCCACTCGCCACTACCGCTCCGTGCCAGGTTGTGCTGAACGAACGTGGCGAATTTTGGGTGGTCGGCGAGTTTTAGCCCAAGGTCGCCCAACCGTCGAAGCCCTTAGCGTCGGGCTAAACGAGGTTGCTACTGAAGTTCATTCAGCGATTGACGACCTCCTGCATGAAGTAGCTACAGGTGCCCGTTTAGCGCTTGCCTAAGTCACTGTTGGCGAGCAAAAAGCACAGCGATGCGATCTTCGAACAGTATTTTCCAATCGGTAGATTTTCGTAGGTTTGTAGCGATGGCGCTTTTGGGTTTAGCGAGCACCCGGTCAGCGTCAAAGGATGATAAGTGCGCTTGCCAATCC
>JAYUVJ010000055.1:0-3719 GCA_043754155.1 Acidimicrobiia bacterium | reverse complement strand
AAGGGAGTGTGGTTGAGTGCCCACCAGAGAAGCAACGCGATGACCAACATGTAGAGCACGATGATTTGAAACCCGAAAACCTTCGTCGTGGTGAATGATCGCCATGCCGGAAGGGTTGGGGGCAGGGGCTGACGGTTGTCGGTCACAATGACTTGGAACGCAGAGATAATTGAAGCTGTGCCTAGCGTGGTGATGAAGGAATTCACCTTGAGCTTCACTACGATGAAGCCGTTGACAACTCCAATGGCGGCACCAACCAAAATTCCGATGACCACGGCGGCAGGAATCGACCAACCCTTGGTAAGGAGTTTCACCACAACGATGGTGGTGAAGTTAATGTTTGCGCCTACTGAGAGGTCGTAAACGCCACAGACCAACGGCACAACAATGGCGAGGGCCAAGATGGCCGATACTGCTTTACCGGCGGCCACGGAATGTAGCGTGACTGAGGTTGCAAACAAATTCGGAGAGAGTACCGAGAACACCGCAATAAACGCGGCCCACAGGTAAACCCCACTGAACTTTTCGAACCCAAAACTGCGAGGAAATCGTCTCATGATGGGTGCTGCTCTTCCTCTCTAACGGCTACATTCTGAATTAGCTCTTGCAAAACACCGTCTGACAAAACATCTGTGTGCATATGAGACTGTTGCCTATCGTTTTGATGCACAAGGTCTTGGTTTTGAACGACTTGGTGTTCAGCGTTTTCGTGCGTACCGATTCCCAGTGACGCTCGGGCAATGGCATGGGGGTTGATATCGGCACCAACCAGTTCGGCTACCACAGCGCCGCTGCGCAAAACGATCACCCGGCTACACGTTGACGTGAGTTCATCGGTGTCGGAAGAACTCATCAAGATTGCGGCACCTTGACGGGCAGCGTCGGCCAGACAGCGATGCAGTTCGCCCTTGGCGCCAACGTCTACACCCTGGGTGGGCTCGTCGAGCATGAACAGTGTGGGTTGGCGTTGGAACCACTTTCCAAACACGATTTTTTGTTGGTTGCCGCCACTGAACGTAGAAACCAAACGATCGATGCCGGTACTCGGCCGGATCTCGAATCGATCGAACCACGTTTGGGCCGCGCTGGTTTCAGAACGTCGACGAAGGATTGGTAGGCGCCAAAAGCTCTTCAGGTCGCCTATGGAGATGTTTTCGCGTGCGGTGAGTTCGAGAAACGCGCCTTGGATTTTTCGTTCGGCCGGAACGTATGCCGCACCCAATTCCATAGCTGAAGTTGGCCGACCGGCGGGCACAGGTTGATCGTTTATACGTACCTCGCCAAGGTCTCGCGAGCGAGCACCAAACAACGTCGCGCATAGTGCATCACGGCCCGAACCGGTAATGCCAGCAACACCGACTATTTCGCCGGGATGCACGTCAAAGGAAACGTTGGCCAGTGACTCTGAACCGAGCCCACGAACACGCAACACTGGATTCGTTGTTGGGGCAATAACAACCGCAGCTCCACCCTTTTCGAGGGAGGTCCCAAAAAGATGTTGCAGTAATGACTCGCGAGTCAACGAAGCGACCGTACCTTCGAACACCTTTTTGCCATCACGAAGCACCGTTGCAGTTTCGGCGATATCGAACACTTCGTCGAGCCGATGCGTTACGTAGAGAACGGCAATTCCCTTTTGTGCCACGTTGCGAACTAGGGACAGCAGAAGTTCCACTTCTTGTTCAGGCAAACGCGCAGTGGGTTCGTCGAGCACCAGCAATCGAGCCGCTCCGCCACCAACTGGTTGCAGTGCTCGGGCCACGGCGACGCTGGTTTTCTGTGCCGGGCTCAGTGTGGAAACGAGGATGTTTGGGTCAACTTCAAGGTGAACTTCGGCCAGTGCGGCCAGAGCGCGCTGGCGTGCTTTGCGACGATTGATGGTTCCGAAGCGGGTTGGAAAGCCAACGACCACGGCAAGGTTGTCGAGCACCGAGGAGGTCTCAACCAGGCCAAGGTCTTGGTGGACAAAACGTGCGCCGAGTTGAAAGGAAGACGCCGAATCACCGAGCTGAAGTTGCTCACCGGCAATCTGAATTTCGGCGCCTGGATCGGGTCGGTGGTACCCCGACAGAACTTTGATCAGGGTTGACTTGCCTGATCCGTTTTCACCTAGAAGGGCATGAATTTCGCCGGGCTTTAGGCGAAGGCTTACCTCATCGAGCGCGCGGCCGCCAACAAAAGTTTTGCTGAGTGCCCTCACATCGAGAGCACTCAGCAAGACGTCAATCATTTCGTAGAACTACTTAGTATTCGTGATGAGAGTAAAAGTGTTACGGACAGTACTGGTAGCCAATTGTTACTTGACGCCCCAGAGGGTCTTGAACTGTTCGCGGTAGTCATCGGGCTTATCGAGTGACGATGTTGGTGTTCCAACGTTGCCCTTGATGAAGAGCTGCTGTGTACGACGTCCACCCGATACTGGGATCTCCATACCAAGAAGCTGACGGGCTGCGATGTCGATGGCAATCCAACCGTCCATGTGAATGGCTTCACCGGCCCATGCGTGCTCGGTTCCAGCGTCCAGTGCGGCGAGGTTGTTGATCGTGGGTGATCCACCGCCAACCTTGATATCTTTCATGCTGGCGGCATCGAGTGCGGCTGACAAGCCATCAATGAAGGCGCCATCGGTGGTGATTACGTACTTGATCGTTGGATCTTTCTGCAGTGCCGAGATGATCGACGGTACGTACTCACCCTTGGCCAGCTGTGGGACGGTGATGTCGAGGGTGGTCATAACGCACTTCGCGCAACCAGCCTTGACGGTGTTTTTGAATCCCGTTCCGTGTGCGGTGAGCACTGGGTATGCAGGAAGGTCAACCACGAGTGCTTTGCCTTCGCCATTGGAATCGGCGATGAACCAGTTACCAACCAAGGCACCATCGGCCATGTAATCGTCGCCCATTGCTGCGCCCATTGGTACGGTTGGGCTGGTCTTGAGGGTAGCCACGGCGATGGGGATGATCATGGCGCCGGCGGCTTTGAATGCGGCTTCACGGTCAGCCCAAACTTCTTGTGGAATACCCGTCAACGTAACGGCCGCTGGCTTGAGGGTGAGTGCTTCGTCCATGACCGACAGAAGGGTTTGCATGTCGGCTGTGCTCCACTTGAGGACCTTGGTCTTCCAACCAATGGCCTTGGCGGCTTCGACGGCTCCAATACCGATTTCGACACACTGGGGAAGTTCGCATTCCAAGAACACGTAGAGCAGGTCCTTGGCAACTGGACCGGACAACGGCTTGGCCTGGTTAAGTTTGGCTGGTGGCACCAAGAATGGCTCGTAGGCGGCCTTTGCGGCGGCTACTTCGGCGGAAACGCCGGTGGCTGGTGCTGCGGCCTCGGTAACGGCGGCCTCGGTAACGGCGGCTTCGGTAGCAGCAACGGTCTCGGTGGCAACAGCTGCAGTGGTGTCTACCGCTGTTGCGGCTTCGGTAGATGCTGCTTCAGTGGTGGTTGATTTGGTGGAGCTACAAGCTGCTCCAACAAGTCCGAGCACGGCGACTACCGCAGCGATGCGAGTTCTGTTTCTCATTAAATTCCCCCTAGTTGGTCGGCGTGTGACCACAGCCGCAGGGATTGTACGACGGTCTTTTCGAAATTGTCAACACCTGTGTTTACACGGTCGGGATTGGCTTATTGGCGAGATACCCAGCAAGCACTGTCAGCCTCGCCCTTACCAAGGATTCTGTGTTGCGATTTATCAACGAACCTGTTGAAATGAA
>JAYUVJ010000054.1:0-9636 GCA_043754155.1 Acidimicrobiia bacterium | reverse complement strand
TTCCCAAACACAAAAAAACAGCACTAACCCAACGATTGGAGCAAAGCGGACCCGCAACGACCGGTTCATGGAATCACCTGCGCGCTTAGGATCGCTTCACGTAGGGCAGAACGAACTCCTTTAACGTGGTCATTGAATTCAGCAGTGTCTTCGATCCCAGCCAGATTAGGCCTAGCGAGCCCAATTGGGATCTCCGCCACGATTCGTCCGGGGCGTGGAGCCATCACCACTACCTGATCGGCCAGCAACACTGACTCCTCGAGTGAGTGCGTGGTGAAGACAACGGTGGGTTTGCGTTTGGCCCAAAGTTTCAGCAACACCTGGCGCATATCGGCTCTGTTGAACTCGTCGAGTGCCGCAAATGGTTCATCTAACAACAACACTGGTGCTCCGGTCGCAAAGGCTCGAACCAGGGCAACGCGTTGTTGCATGCCACCAGAAAGATGCCGAGGCTTGGCTTGTTCAAATCCACCGAGCCCCACCTCGATTAACAACGCATCAAGCTCTGCAGCCGACAAAGGTTTTGCCACGTCCGTTGCCTTTTGGTGGGCGTTCACTTCGTTGAGGAGGGTTACGTTTTGGCGAACAGTGCGCCATGGGAGCAATGTAGGCGCTTGGGGGACCAAACCAAACAGTTTCGACACTCGAGCTTGGTTAGGCGTTTGGTTGCCGATGCTGATGATTCCCGTGGTGGGTTCCAACAGTCCGCCGATGGCCTTGAGCAAGGTAGTTTTGCCGCATCCGCTCGGACCAATCAGCACGGTGAAGGAGCCCTCGACAATCGTGAGATCAACCGGGCCAACGGCGTGCATCGGGCTGTCGTTCTTCTTCGTCGCCGGGAAGGATTTAGAAAAACCCGAAATTACGATGGCCAGACTGCCTTGGGGTTTGACGCCAGGATCGTCGTTAAGCATTTCGGCGTTTAACGACGAGCTTGAAGATGTGCTCAACGACATAGTGATCCAATCAGGGGGCATGCAAGAGTACGTCGCAACCGGGGTGGTCCTTTGGCAACGCCCGATGGCAACCCCTTTGCCAACCCTTGCCAACCCCTTGCCAACCCGCTGACCAACTCCTTGCCAACCCGCTGATAGGTGCAGTGATGGCAAAAGTGGCAACAAATGAGAAAATCTTCGGAGCCTTCCCAAGGTCACGGTTTTTGTCCTACCCCCTCTTTAGAGTTGCTCCATGCTGATAATCGATCGAGCAACCGTGCAGTCAGCGCAGGGTTTTCCACCTCCGATTCGTTGTCCCCAGCCGGTTGAGCAGGGAGCTGGGGATAACTCGGGGTTTATCCACCTAGTTTTCCCCCGTCCCGCTGCACTTAGGCCATCTGAAACCCCCCTTGTCCCCAGCCAAATCCACATGCTGGCGCCCTGTTTCCCCACAGGCACTATCCGGCACAGTGGTGACCCCAAGGTTTGCTTGCCGGTGCGTCCGGCATCGGTAAATCGAGTTCCAAGGGAATTTCCTGTAACTTCAGCCACCATTTTTTCGCCCGGCCCCACCGGTTGATCAAGACGAAAGCAACCGCGAGAACCTCATCATGGCGAAATCACTGGACGACTTCCGCAAACGCCAAGGCGCAGCGCCATCGTCACCACCTCAGACTGGTAGCCGTCTGCTGCCCCACAACACCGAAGCCGAAGAGTCCATTCTCGGTTCGATGCTTCTGAGCCGCGAAGCTATTGCGACCGCAGCGGAAATTTGTTCAGCGGAAGATTTCTACCGCCCCGCTCATGGCAACATTTTCGACGCCATTGTTTCGCTTTATGCCAAGGGTGAACCTGCCGACCCGGTAACGGTTGCCGATGAACTGCGTCGTGCCGGTCTGCTGGACATGATTGGCGGATCGGGCGCTCTCGTTGGCCTCCAAGCCGGTACGCCAACCACCACCAACGCACAGCATTACGCCCGCATTGTTGAAGAGCACGCACTGTTGCGCAAGCTGATTTCCGTGGCCGGGGAAATTGCCGAGATGGGCTACAGCCTTCCTGATGACATTACCGCCGCCATCGACCGGGCCGAAGCCATGGTGTTCAATGTGGCTCAGCGCCGCACCACCGACACCATGGCATCGTTGCGTGACCTGTTGGGGCTCAACCTTGACCGGCTCGAAGAGCTCTACGAGCGTGGCGAATCGATCACGGGTATTCAGTCGGGCTACCACGATCTCGACGAGCGGCTCAATGGTTTGCAGCCCAATGCGCTCTACATCATTGGTGCTCGCCCAGCTATGGGTAAATCCGCGTTTGCCCTTGGTATGGCCGCCCACGCGGCGCTCGATCAGAAGAAGCCGGTGTTGTTCTTTTCCTTGGAAATGAGCCATATGGAGCTCACCCAACGTCTGCTGTGCTCCGAAGCCTTGGTCGATGCCACCCGCATGCGGAACGGCAAACTCCAGGCCGACGATTGGCCAAAGATCACCGGCGCCGTAGGACGACTGGCAGAAGCTCCGATCTATATCGACGACAACCCCAACCTCACGATCATGGAAATTCGTGGCAAGGCTCGCAGGCTCAAGGCGAAGCTCGGCGATCTTGGACTCATCGTGATTGACTACCTCCAGCTGATGACCGGGCGAACCAGCGCTGAGAACCGTCAAGTAGAAATCGCCGAGATCAGTCGTGGACTCAAGATTTTGGCCCGTGAACTCGAAGTGCCGGTGGTGGCCCTATCGCAGCTTTCCCGTTCGCTCGAACAACGTGCCGACAAGCGCCCCATGCTCAGCGACCTTCGTGAATCTGGTTCCTTGGAGCAAGACGCCGACGTTGTGATGTTCCTTTACCGCGACGAGGTGTACAACAACGAAAGCCCCGATCGCGGCATGGCCGAAGTGATCGTCGCCAAGCACCGCTCCGGCCCCGTCGGCACCTGTCGCCTGGTATTTCTGGATCACTACACAAAGTTCGCCAACATGGCAAAGGGCGTTTAATACTTATCCCACCAGAGTCTCCGTGCGGCTGGATAACAAAGCGGCCGCCTCACTGGTGTGAGACGGCCGAACTGGTCGGGATGGCGGGACTTGAACCCGCGGCCTCCACGTCCCGAACGTGGCGCGCTACCAAGCTGCGCTACATCCCGTAGCGGCCCACGATGCTAGCGGGCTGTAGCGTCGGGCGTGGGCTTGTAATTATTGGTGGCATCACCGAACGCTTCCGCGTCGGCGTAGCTACCGCCCGCAACCAGCTCGGCCATAGCTTTGCGCAGGCGAATCGGGTCGAGGGGCTTTACCAACCAGCCGTCGGCCTTGGATTGTTTGACTAGGAACACGTCGGCTTGGCGGTCGAGCAGGATCAGCACCGGCACATGCGGTAGACGTCCACCGGATTCTTCTAGGCGGAGATCGTGGCAGACCGCAATGCCCCCCATAGAGGAGATCTGCGAATCCAGCACGACCAGATCGGGGGTTTGCTCCAATACTGCAGCACCTACCGCCCGGCCGTTGATGAGGGAACGGTGCGTGGTGTCGCGCCCGAGGGCAGAAACAACATCATCGTGTACCCAAGGGGCGTCGCTGGCAATCAGTACGTGCGTCACGAAGGCCAGGTTAGTGGCGATTTGTGTGCCTACTTGGTTGGGAACTGAAGCCTCTGCGATCGATGATCACTGAAGCCTCTGCGATCGATGATCTCCGGGGCCGAAGGTGCATCTCGTAAATGAAAGTTTGCAGCGCTATCGGATGAGCAGGCCCGAAATGGTGTTCAACGAAGCTAAATCGTGGATGTCTGAACTAGCTTGCGGAACGAGGACGTGCGGGGTGTTCTGAAATCCCTCGAATAGTGGAGCAAGGGCTAGGCGCTGGAGCATTGCCCGAGATTGTGCTTGGCCCAAAGCGTTTTGCAATTGCTGGACCACCACGCTCAACGCGGGATCGTCGTTCTCGGGTTTGAACCGCAAGAGCACTTCCTCCAGCTCGACGCCCAGGGGCTGTACCCGATTGGCGATGATGGCTGCGATGGTGATTGACGATTCGCTGAGCGCGGTCTTAAAAAGCAGGCCCTCTTCGACCGCTTCGGGAGTGGGCGCTGAAACCAACACCCAGGCGGTTGACTCGGCACGGAGTAGAGCACTAACCGCAACAGCACGCTCACGGAATCCAGCCTCCATGCCTTCAAACGCTTGGAAAAACGCCACCGCATCGGCAAGTACTTCACCGCCAATGACTTTGCCGACACCGCGAAGGACCCCCTCGGTGGCCAGACCCATCACCCGAAATCCGCGCTTAGCGGGAGCCATAAGCGCGCGGAACACTCGATTATCAAGCAGACGAGTTAACCGCTCTGGCGCAGCGACAAAATCGAGGGCATGACGGCTTGGTGGGGTATCAACAATCACTACGTCGAATGGCTCCATCGCCCCACCATTGCCGTCCGTAGGTGTACGTAGTAACTCGTGGAGTTTTTCGGTAGCCATGTATTCCTGCGTGCCGCCCATAGCACCAGAAATGTTCCGATAAAACGGGTTGGACAGGATCTTGTCGGCTTGGGCAGAGTTGGGGGCGTAGCGGCGAACAAGTCCGTCGAAGGTTGCTTTGGTGTCGAGCATGAGCGCCCAAAGTTCACCGCCCGCAACGTCGGAGTCTTGGTTCGCTGCAATTACGCTTAGGTCTACGGCGGTTGGGGTGTTGCGCAAACCGTCGACCAAACCAAGTGCATCGGCCAACCGTTTTGCCGGATCGATGGTGACGACGGCCACCCGCTTCCCTTGCCGGGCAAAGGCCAAACCCAGCGCGGCGGCCGTGGTGGTTTTCCCGACTCCACCCGGACCGCACACCAGCACGACGCTCCGATCGGCCAATGCCTCCGAAATGCCGTTGAACTGTAGTTTCGTGGTTTTCGGCCCAGCTGAACCAATGGCGCCTATTGGGGGTTCCGCGAGAGCTTCGCCATGGGTGGGAGCAGGGCTGAACGTAGCTTCGGCATCGTTGGACCCTTTTCCCCTGAAAGAAGTCCTTTTGGCCGACGGGGTCAGACCAAAGTTTGCGAGTGAAGCCAGTGGTGTGGCAGCGAGGTGAAGTTCGGACGCTAATAGCGTGAGATCTTCTGGACCGACGGCGGCGCACGCCAGTAGCGGCAGGTGAACTTGGGGGAGCGGCAGTCGTTGGGAAAGGGCGGCCACGTGAGACTGTTGTGCCGCAAATCGGTCGTACTCAAACTGAAGCGAGTCGAGTACCCCGGGCAGCTTGGCGGCCGAAAATCCTGGCCACGGCGGAGCAGGAACAGAAGGGAGCAGGCCGTTCACTACGACTGGACCCAGAGCCACACCAACACGGTCTTCGAGCGCGTAGGCAGTCTCGGTGAGCTCGGCCATTGGGGTCTCCTCAGCGAGGGTGACCAGGATCACTCGGGTAAGCGCAGCGTTGGTAAGTAGTGACATTACGTCCTGGGATTGCCTACGAATCGGTCCCGAGCGGACGACTTCGCTTAACCCCTTCGGCGACCCAAGAAACGTAAGCGCATGACCACTCGCTGGGGTGTCCATGATGACCAGATCGAAACCTCCCTCCAACACCAATTGCTTCACTTTGGCGAGAACCAGCAGGTCACGAATACCAGGCGTGGCCGTAGCAATCACGTCGACAAGGCCCGATGCCGACATTCGCTTGGCTAGTAAACCCAAACCGTGATCACCTAACCACTCAATCAGGGCATCATCGGAGGTAACCGTCCGACCCACGATCGGGCCGTGCCCGTCATCAACAACCGCCACACTCAGGGTTACTTCGGCGTATCCGAGCGACGAAATACCAAAGGCCGAGGCGATTCCCCGTTTGCCTTCGGTGTCCAACACCAGCACCCGAGCGCCAGTGTTGGCCGCCATTCGTGCCAGGCTTGCTGCAACGGTTGTCTTCCCCACACCGCCCTTGCCAGCAACAATGACAAACTTTGCGCCGCCAGTTAGTTCATGGAGCGTTTTCGTTGTTTTCGTTGTTTTCGTTGTGGGGTTTTGGCCAGCTGACAACAACGGATTATTCGCCGTACTTTTCGCCTTTTTCACCGCAGACCCCACACCCAAACCCGAGCTACCAGCCACTTTGGTTCGCTCTCTTTCTCCACCGAGTACTCGTAACCATGACCAGTGTTTCTTTCGCCAGTGTTTCTTTCGCCAATGTTTCTTTCGCCAGTGTTTCCTTCACCAATACTGCTTCCAAAACGACCGCTTTCAAACCGGCCGTAAAGACTCAGCACCCTTCGACACTACCGAAGGTTGCTCTCATGGCCCTGGTTGGGTTGACGGCCATGTTTGGATCGGTGGTGGTCGGCCTGATTGGTTCCAGCCCCGCAGCAGCCGCCACGATTGCTACTGCAGCCAAAGACGCCAAGAAGGGCGGCAGCCCTGGGAAGGCAGCCACTCCCGAAGTCAGCGAACAAAATTTCGTTGACGTCATCGATGTTGATGGGTTCCTCGACCGGGTCACCCGCGACTTTATCCTGGCCTCCATTGATGAAGCGGTCGCCAATAAATCCCAAGCACTCATCATCAAACTGGATTCCCCCGGCTCGCTGCTCTCCCAGGCCGATCTCGACAAACTCGAAACCACCGTCGCCAACGATCACCGCATCCCTATCGCCGTGTGGATTGGCGACTATCAAGCCCGAGCCAAGCGCGGAGCCGCCCGCTTAGTTGCCGCCGCCGACGTGGTTGGAGTGGCCGGCGCTGGTTCTATTGGTAACGCCACGCCCACTCCAGCGAGCCTCAAGAGTGTTCGAGGGGATGCGCTGGTGGGTAAGTCCTATTCGGCCGAGGCTGCGGTAAAGGCGAAATTGGTAGATATAACCGCACCGGTACTGGTGGAGTTCGTTGGCCAACTCGACGGGAAAACCATCGATGGTCACAAACTCGTGACGGTTTACCAAGAAAAAGATGCAAAGGGCCAAATCATCAAGGACGCAAAGGGTCGAGCGATTAACAAGCCCTATGGCGTTCGCTTCGCCAAACTAGGCCTCCTCGCCCGGTTGCTGCATATGGCGACGAATCCGTCAATTGCATATCTTTTTCTGTTGATTGGACTGTCTCTGTTCGTTTTTGAGTTTTTCACCGGCGGTATTGGTGTGGCTGCGGTTGTTGGGCTCATGGCCTTTGTATTGGCCGCTTCTGGACTCGGCAACCTTCCCACTCGACCTATCGGCGTTGCGCTGCTGGTCTTGGCCATGATCGGCTTCTCGATTGACATCCAATCAGGCACGCCTCGATTCTGGACCGGCGTTGGCGTGATCTCCCTCGTTGTTGGATCACTCACCCTGTTCACGAGCGGTGTGCACGTTCCACTGGCATGGGTAGGGGTCATGGTGGTAATGGTGGTGCTGTTTATGGTGAACGGTATGCCGACGATGGTCCGTACCCGTTTTGCCACGCCCACCATCGGTCGTGATGCCATGATCGGCGAAATTGGTACCGCCAAAGAAGCGGTGAATCCCGACGGCATCGTGATGGTGCGTGGTGCTCCATGGCGAGCGCGAACGAACAGGGCAACTCCAATAGCTGCGGGCGACCCGATCCGAGTGTCGTGCATCGACGGCTTGCTGCTCGAAGTTGAACCGCTTGAGGGAGCGGCGAAAGAGCATCGCGGCTAGACGCTCCTCCCTCGGCCTCCCTCGCCTTAGGAATTCGGCAAAACCGGCCAGTTGGTTTGTGGCGCCTGTCACAGGTGAGTAAGGTTTGGATACCTTCGGGGGGAGGCAAATATGGGATCACTTGTACAGGAAAGCTGGCAGCAACGAGCCGCTTGTCGCGGACCGCAAAAGTCGGTGTTTTTTCCACCATCACATTTTGAACGAAAGGACGAGAAGGAGCATCGAGAAGCCAACGCCAAACGCATCTGCGCCGAATGCGCTGTGCGCGGCGAATGTCTTGATTTCGCACTCAGCATCCATGAATCCCATGGAATCTGGGGAGGTTTAAACGAAGTCGAACGAAGGCCGCTTCTGATCAAACAAGCCGGCTAGCCCCGCGATGCGCGGTGCCAGTAAGCGAAGGCAATTCACCCCCGTGGCGCATTGCATTCACCTTCCATCACCTCCATGGCCAATGTTCAAGCTGTCAGTATCCGCCAAACGTCGGTCGATGGAAAGCCGGTTAACTACTCAGAAGGGGGCAGCGCTGGGTCACCAACGGTTCTTCTGCTCCACGGCTGGGGTCTTGGACATCGCGCCTACAGGCCAGCTCTAACTGAACTTGTTGCCGCTGGCTACCACGTAATTGCTCCTGCGCTGCCTGGATTTGGTGGCACGGTTGATCTGGGCGATGATCGATCGTTTGGCGGCTACGCCGCATGGGTTCAACGTTTCGCGCAGGTTCTTGAGCTTCGCAACGTAATCGTTGTTGGCCATTCCTTCGGTGGTGGTGTTGCAATCCGTTTGGCGGTCGATGCCCCCAACCTCGTAGCTCAATTGGTGCTGTGCAACTCCGTTGGTGCTCCGTGGCGCAGAACGGAGGGATCTGAAGGTCTGGTTGAAGCCATGTCGAAGCGCCCAATGTGGAGCTGGGGTATCAACATTCCAAGCGACGTGATCGCTGTTCTCTCCAACGTAACCCAGGCAATGCCGCGCATCCTCGAAGACCTTGTTCCCAACGTCGTGCGCAACCCGTTGACCTTGACCCGGGTTGGTTCGCTCGCACGCAATGCCGATCTGTTAGTGGAACTCAGCGAACTGCAGCGGCGCCGATTCCCAATGATCGTGGTTCACTCGGAACGAGACGGAGTCATCCCGCGAACCAGTTTTGAGTGTCTGTGCGATTCCGCAGGCGTGATCGGAACCCTTCTTTCCGGGAACCACTCCTGGCCACTCACCAATCCCGCAGCATTGGTAGGCGTAGTGAACCAGGCGCGAGATCTTCGGGCTTCGGCTGCTTGGAGCCGGACGTTGTTCGCTGGTTAACCGTTAGTTGCGCATTCATGCCTGCGCTACTAAGGGTGGGTCAGCTATCGCTTCGGTGTGGCGTTTGACGGGCATGGTGACCCGTTGGATGGCCGCTTTGGTATCTACACCCTGCGTAGGCAAAATCGTTGGTTCGAGAGTCTCGACGGTACGGCGGGGGTGCTGACCCTGTTGCCAGCGTGGGCAGCCCATTCACCACTAACGTTGCCGCCACGATGGGAACGTTTACGAGCGATGTAGTGGTGGTGGGTGGCTGCGGCCATGTGGGGCTTCCTTTAGGCATTGCTTTTGCCGATAGAGGTCTGCGGACCGTGGTGTTTGACATCAATACCGCCTCGGTGGCCACGGTGAATTCTGCGCAGTTGCCGTTTGAAGAACCGAATGCGCTTCCCGTTCTGCAACGAGTGATTGCCAGCGGTGCCCTCGCTGCGTCGGCTGACCCGTCCGTTATTGCCGACGCTGAACATGTGGTGATCGTGATCGGTACACCGGTTGATGAACATCTCAATCCTGATGCCCGTGCCGTGCCCGATGCCGTCCGTGCCCTCGTTCCTCACCTTCGTGATGGCCAGCTTGTGGTGTTGCGATCGACCGTCTACCCGGGGGTGACCGCCGTAGTTGAACGTGAACTTTCCGCGGCGGGCCTCTCGGTTGATGTCGCGTTCTGCCCGGAACGGATTGCCGAAGGGATGGCTATGACGGAGCTATTCACCCTTCCTCAAATCATCAGCGGACGCAACGAAAACACGTTAAA
>JAYUVJ010000053.1:0-2479 GCA_043754155.1 Acidimicrobiia bacterium | reverse complement strand
CTCCCGAAGGCTGGGAACCGTTTGCGCTGGGCCACGGTGGAATGTTGGTTTACAAGCGCTGCGTGAAGTAGTCCGATTCTCACCCCTGCCGCGCTCAGCCGGCGTATCATCGAAGCTGGGGGACCGATGTTAGAGTCACTACAAAGGCCGGGGCTGCTTGAAGCCCTACTCGGTGGAATGCAGGACGGACTTGTGATCCTCGACCTGGAGGGCAAGCACGTTCTTGAAAACGAGGCCTTCCGCAAGATGACGGGATTCACCAGTGAAGACCTGGCAGGAGGAGCCGCTCCATTTCGCTACTGGCCACCTGAAGAGCTAGGGTCAATTCAAGAGGCGTTCTCGCGTACGCTTTTGGGCCAAATCAGCAGCCACGAGCTTTTGTTCATGCGCAAGGACGGCACTCGGTTTTGGACAATCGTATCGCCTTGGGAACTCCGCGACACCAATGGCGCGCTCGTCAACTATGCCGCCACAGTCAAAGACATAACTGAACGCAAACGGCTAGAGAGCGCCGTTCAGCAATCGGAGCAGCGATGGCGTTCGATCGCTGAGAACCCCTTCGAGTTCGTGGTCGTGATCGACCGTGATTATCGGTTCCTTTATGTCAACCACACGGCAAGCGGCATCACGCCAGAGTCGTTAATAGGCAAGGCGACGCCGTTTGACTATATCGACCCGAAGTACCACGACGATGTGCGCGCGGCCTACGTAAGCACCTTTGAGACAGGGCACGCATCCAGCTACGAAGTCTACGTTCCCCAATTGGATACTTGGTACCACAGCCTGGTGGGGGCGATCACTGAAACGCAAGGTGGCAAGGTCACCTCAATCTCTATACTGACTCGCAACATTACTCAGCAGAGGAAGGCTGAAGAGAATCTGCGGCGCTCGGAGCACCAACTGCAAGAAGCGCACAAGCTGAAGTCCATAGGCACCTTGGCAGGCGGCATCGCGCACGATCTGAACAATATCCTTACCCCGATCTTAAGTTATGCGGACATGGCACACCTTTCTCTGCCTGCGGACCACCTCGCCCAGGACTGCATAAAGGGCATAACCTCGGCGGGATTGCGTGCGCGCGACCTTGTACAGCGCATCCTCCTTTTCGGTCGCCGTCGTGAAGCCAACAAAGTCTTGTTGAACCTTGGTGACCAAATTCAAGAGGGCCTCAAGCTTGTAAGAGCTTCAGCGCCGGCCACCGTCTCGATTCAGCTGGACCTGCCCGTTGAGCCCCTATACGTACGAGCGGATCGCACCCAGTTGGACCAAGTCTTGACGAACCTGGCTGCCAACGCTTTGCAAGCAATGTCCGAAGGCGGAGGTACGTTGGTGATCTCGGTCGCGCTGGAGCGAAATGTTGAACCACGCTCAGAAGATCAGGCGACAGCGCTTTTGACTGTGAAGGATACCGGGCACGGCATGAGCGAGGAATCGACGCAACGGGCTTTTGAGCCCTTCTACACCACCAAGCCGGTTGGGTCGGGGACCGGACTTGGGCTTTCGATTGTGCACGGCATCGTCGTTGATCACGGTGGTGAAGTGACCCTTGCGAGCAAACCCGGCAAGGGCGTGACGGTGGCGATTCGCCTACCAATCGTTGTTGGCGAATCACCCGAAACACAGAGTTCGCCTGCGTCACAGGCCTGCGCTGTACGCCCCCTGCGAATACTGTGCGTGGACGACGAACCCAGCGTTCTACGTGTCGTGCGCAGCGTGCTGCAGGTTCGAGGACACACGGTCACCATGGTAACCGACCCACGGGAGGCACTTGCGTTGTTTCGGCAAGAGCCGCTTGCCTTCGACATGGTTCTGACTGATCAAACGATGCCAAACTTGCTGGGAACATCTTTCATCAAGCAACTCAGCGCAATCCGTTCCAACCTGCCCTGTGTTCTGATGACGGGGTTGGGTGATGAAGAAGTGCAAACGCAAGCGCGTGCCGCGGGGATCTGCGAAGTGCTTGCCAAACCGTTTCTGCCTGCGGAGCTGCACGCATGCATACAGAGCGCACAAAAGCGTGCGGCCGAAGTAAAGAGGTAAGCGTTGGATGGATCAGCCGCGCAACTTCATTCGGCCGGCCACCTTCCCTCCATTTGTGCACAGAGATCGCCTTCTTCGCTGTTCATAACCAAGCGCATTCGTACGTTCGCCGGCGCCGCATCTCCCACGTAAAGCTCGGGTGTGACGGCAGCGCGGGCATCGTAAAAAACACGATCGACCTGGTAGTCGCATCTGCCGTTGCCATCAACGTCAATCCAAACGATTTTGAACTTGTACAAACTTGCTTCCCACACCTGCGGAAACGTTAGCGAAAATTCGCCGTTGGTAACCCTCGCTTGGCCGCTGCCTAAACGTTCCGGCGGACGGTCGGGAAGCCCGATGCGCACTGTCACCAAGGCGCCTTCATAAGCTTGCAGTGTTACGCCCCGTATTTTGAGATCCCACCAAGTCGTTTGTGTGGGGTCGCCGCGAATCACAC
>JAYUVJ010000052.1:0-3229 GCA_043754155.1 Acidimicrobiia bacterium | reverse complement strand
TTCCCGATCCGACTTGCTGGTTGAAAAAGAACCTACTGACGGGACTCGAAGCGAAGCGCAGATGGGGCCCACTGGATCAAAACAGGGTCCTGACGCCATCATGACAATGATCGTGGAGTTAGCGCCGAGCGAACTCGAAGTTCGACCGATTCATCGCCTTGTTGATCTTCCCGAAGGCAGTTCACCCGATTCCCTGATGGCGTCGCTCAGCCCGTGGTTCAACGCAGAGCCCGCTCCGGATTCAGTTACTGCGGCGCTTGTCGAAGGCGGTCCAGCTTCCGCTTTGGTCGTGGCTTCATTACCTACGAAGCAGTCGTTGCTGCTGTTCACGGCTAAGGCATGCTGGTTCCTTTCCCCTCGCGACGACGTGTTCGGCCCGGAGATCTCCTTGGACTCACAACGCGTCCGCACGTCGGTAAGCACTGGTGCACCCGAAGCACAGCTACGGTTCCACCACGATGCCAGCCACATCTACCGTGAAGTCCTGGCCGGTCGTGCCGCTGCCGGTTTACTCCTTCGCCCGGCCACGGTCGAGCAAATCCATGACGTTGCGGATAAGCGCACCCGGATGCCCGCCAAGACCACGTTCTTCTGGCCAAAACCCCGTACCGGAATGGTTTTCCGTTCCGTCGAATAGGCTGCCCGTAGGGCTTGGAGGCTGCTGACTACTTCCAAACATGCGTGGTCTGCCCCAAAGTCTCGCGTCCGTTCTAGAGCACCGATCTTCACGGTTACATCAGCACCCTCGTACCGCAAGTGTCTAGCGCCTTTACAGTGAAAGCCCATTCCAACACGAGTCCGAAACGTTGCTCGAATGTAACCAAATTGTAACCAAATTGGAACTACGGGGCTTCCGTTGTTCGCTGTCCTGGCGACTACGAACCCCGAACGTTGGGCGCAAACGAACACGATTTAACCGCTTAGGCCCGAATGTGTGGCACGTAAAGATTGGCCGCTCTATCGTGTTACGTATGTCCGCATCTGAAGCATTTCCAGCCGGCGTCCTCGTCGGTGACGCCGTATCCGAAGTTTTTGCTCTGGCTAAAGCGAAGCAATTCGCCCTGCCCGCAGCGAACTGCACCGGTTCCAACACCATGAACGCCGTCATGGAGACCGCAGCGAAGGTCAACTCGCCGGTCATCATCCAGTTCTCCCACTCCGGCGGCGCATTCGTGGCCGGTAAAGGCATCAAGGTCAAGGGTGATGCTGCGTCAATCGCCGGTTCACTTGCTGGCGCCCATCACGTCCACACCTTGGCGGCGGCCTACGATGCCCGAGTAATCCTGCACACAGACCATTGCTCAGCCGACAAACTCGGTTGGGTCGATGGCCTTCTCGACGCTGGCGAGGCCCACTTTGCCGCCACCGGAAAGCCACTGTTCAGCTCCCATATGCTCGATCTGTCCGAAGAGTCCATCGAGCACAATCTCGACAGCTGCGTGAAGTACCTGCAGCGGATGTCCAAGATGGGCATGACGTTAGAAATTGAGCTAGGAATCACCGGCGGCGAAGAAGACGGTGTCGATAATTCCGACGCTGATCAAGACGATCTTTACTCCAAGCCAGTCGAGGTTCTCTACGCCTATGAGCGCCTTATGGAAGTCAGTGACCGCTTTACCATCGCTGCGGCGTTCGGTAACGTCCACGGCGTCTATAAGCCCGGCAACGTGCACCTTAAGCCATCGATCCTGCGTGATTCACAGACTCACATCACGGCAACCAAGTCGACGGGCAGAAACCCGGTTAACTTTGTGTTCCACGGTGGTTCGGGATCGTCAGCCGCTGAGATCTCCGAAGCGTTGAGCTACGGCGTGGTCAAGATGAATATCGACACCGACCTTCAGTGGGCGTTGTGGGATGGTATTCGCGCTTACGAAGCCGACAAGCATGACTTTTTGCAGGGCCAACTAGGTAACCCTTCAGGCCCCGATTCACCCAACAAGAAGCATTACGACCCACGCGTGTGGCTCCGTGCTGGCGAATCAGCGTTCGTAACCCGGCTTGAGCAATCCTTCGCCGAGCTCAACAACCTCAATACCCTCGGGTAGTAGTACCTCGGCCAGAACGGCCACAGTTATCGAACGTACACAAGGCCCAGTCCAAACGGACTGGGCCTTGTGTACTTCATGGGCCTGGTGTACTTCATGGTTTGTGGACCAACCTGCCAAGCCCCGGAGCCAAGTTGCGGCCAGGTCACCTAGTGACCGGTTTCAGAGAATCATCACCGAGTTATCGGCTGTTTTCGTGTACCGGCAACCTCTGGTTCTGATGTCGAAGAACTATCGAGGTCTTCCCCATCCGTGCGCCCAGAACCATCGCTCGCTCCATTCCGTCGCCGACTTCAAATCTGCTCACCGCATAACTCAAATAGGTGTACCTACGAATACGTAGCTGCGACAACTTCTTACAAGTTACGAATGCGACTTTCGATGTCGGCCATATCCGGCGCGTGTTTAGCGACACGGGTAAAGAGTTCGCGGGCTCTCGGCACGTCGCCAGCTCGCTCGTACAAATCGGCCAGGGCATACCAAAGACGAAGATGATGCAACTTAGGACGCTTTGAGGAGAGCGGGCCGCGTTCCAACAAGGCCACAGCATCGGCCAGTTTTCCCTGATCGCCTAAGGCGCCAGCCATAACGATGCGGCCTTCAGCAACAAGTTCAGCCGACGGTGACGATGCAGCCAGTTCTTCCCATAGGGAAGCCACGAGGCCATAGTGCCGAAGAGCCCGGTGGCAATCGGCCATGACGGGATGCTGCTCAACTGAACCGGTCAGCTCCACAAAACGATCAAGGTGACGCAAGGCCTCCGACCATTTTTCTTGTCGATACAAACAAAGGCCCACCAGTTCCCGCAACGCTGCCACGTCAGGAGCCTCGTCCAAAAGCGGACGGAGCATCCGGAGTGAATCGCCGTAACGATCGCGCTCGAAAGCCCGTGACGCCTCCATGAGGACCTTTTCCAACCGTGCGCCACGTTTCAAGCCAACCGCGGAGTTCATTTCCTTGGCGACAGCCTCTGGAGCACTACGAACCCGTCGGCGTTTTGATTCGTCTGAATCATCTTCTGAAGCGAACACCGGCGCGGATTCTTGCGTGTTGTCGTCAAACGCGTCTGCCTGGCTCGATTGGTTTTCCTCCCGCTCCCAACCAATGGCTTCCCATGGCTTACCGGGGGCCGAGTCAATCCGTCGACGTTTATCGGCCAGCGGCACCGGAGCTTGTTTCGG
>JAYUVJ010000051.1:0-2899 GCA_043754155.1 Acidimicrobiia bacterium | reverse complement strand
CGTGGGCTGGATCACATCGATCTCACGGTTGAGCGTGGTTCTTTGACCATTATTAGCGGCCCGGTTGGTTGCGGGAAAACCTCGTTCCTTCGTGCGTTGATTGGCCTTCTCGATATCGATGATGGGTCGGTACTTTGGAATGGCTCGCTGATTGCTGATCGTGCCGCTTTCTTCGTTCCACCGCAGTGTTCCTTTGTTGCCCAAGTTCCTCGATTGTTCGCTGAATCCCTTGCCGACAATCTTCGACTCGGTCACTCGATCACCAATGATGATGTTGAGAGAGCCATTCACCTCGCTGCCTTCGCTCCCGACGTTGCCGACCTCCCGCACAGTCTCGACACACTGGTGGGCGCCCGAGGCGTTCGTCTTTCTGGCGGACAAGCCCAAAGAGCCGCCGCTGCCCGCGCCCTCGTCCATCGCCCTGAACTTTTGGTGCTCGACGATCTCACCTCAGCCCTCGACGTAGAAACCGAACTCGAACTCTGGCAAGGTCTCGCCTCGGCTGGCTACACCGTTCTGGCCGCATCCAACCGGCCCGTCGCCCTAGCCCGAGCCGACCAAATTATTACCCTAACCTGAGCACACTGAGCTGTCTAGGCTGCACGCTTACTGTTTGAGTATGCGACCACCGCCCCGGTCCGGCGCTCGGTGATGCTTATGGACCCAACGAGATTGCGTTTGACGACGAGATCGTTAAGGTGAATGTGCCGGTGGTGCGCCTTACAAAACAGGGCCATCACGTCGGTGTCGGTTGGGCCATTTGTCTTTAACAACCTTGTGACAAACTCTCCAGGATTGGGATCACGCACCACACGCCAACCGGCACCCCACCACCAAACAGCGACGATGACAAACCCGCCGCTCCGTTTCCTGGCCGGTGGAACCTGTGAAGCCAACGCCAGGACGACAACCCGGCGATGCACCTCAAACCGAGCAGCCAAATCCCGGTGCGACAACTTTTCCTTACGCCGAGCAACCCTAATCTCCTCGAATAACTCCACTTTTGACAATCGACTTTCCCCGCACCACGGCCACCAAAAGGCAACAACAGCAAGAACAACACGAACAACACGAGATCAATTGGTACCAAATCAGATCGGCAAAACACCCCCAAACTGGTCCCAAAACAGAGTGGCAAACTCACTCCCACTCCTTAGACGACGGACGACCCGGACTATTAGTCGAGCCAACCATCGATTCAGAACCCAAACCGTTCCCTTAGCAACGGAAGAAGCCACCGACTCCGAGGCGGGGTCACCAACCGGACTTCCGGAGACCTCCGATCCGCAAGACGCTGCGGTGCACAAGACCACAACCGCCGTAGCAATCAACTCAGAATTCGTTTCATCATCTCGCCTTGCTCAAAGCCGAGCGCCACGAATCAGTACTACGCAAAGCCGCAAACGAACGATCAAAAATCCGGGTCCGAGTTGAGGAGGAGGGATCCACGAAACAGAAGATCCGCAAGCGAAATCAACGAACGATGAGCTTCCAAAACATCAACACTTTAAACATCGCCCGTGTCATCCTCGACTTTTAAAGCCAAGGTACCAAGCGACTTCGATTCGGTAATCAATTGCTCCCAACTGTCCGGCGGGTGGCCGGTTGCCAGCATTTTCCGAAACACACGGTAAGCGTCGCTCTCACTTTCGTAAGCCCGCTTGGTTGTTTCATCATTTACCCACACGAACAGGATGATCATGCTGGCTTCGTGATACCGGAAGAACAAACGATATTGCTGAAAGAACTTTGCCCGAAACCAGTGTTTGTGTTCTGGGCCAAGGGTATTGCCTTGCCGATACTCATGCCTCTTGGGATCTTGGGGAATCACCTCAAAGATGAGCTTGGCAATGGCAGCTAAGCGCTTCGTTGCATTCTTCTTTTCGAATCCGACCGGACTTTTCCGCCGGAGTTCCTCCACTTGCAACGTGAGCGCTTCGACCTGGCTAAGGAAGAGCGGATGAGCACATAACTTCCAGCCGTTCACTTCGATCGATTGCGACTCTTCAGCATCTGCCCGGGAACCTCGGTTCACCGACGCCGTCATTCATCCGCTTCCGGCAACTCTGCGTCAAGGTCGACTTCAACATCTGCGACCAACGATTGGATTCGTTCGGCAAAATTGACTCCGAGCACTTTGATTCGTTCGGGGCATGCCGCTAAATCGTTGGCAAGAAGCGCTAGAAACGATTCGAGCACCGGATCGGCTTCCTCAACGGCTGGCCGTTCGACCCGAGTAAGTACAACCTCGCCTCCAGGACGAATGGTGAAGTGGATCTTGTCCCGCTTCCGAAGCCGGAGCGCTCGACGCACTGTTTCAGGAACGGTGGTCTGATAACGGTCAGTCAGCGTGGATTCGACATCAATAATTCCAGCCATTTCTCGCGCCCTTTCACCCTAGTAATGCAATCACATTACCTTATTCATCCCCGCTCAACAACCATTTCAGGCAGGGACGCGAATGCATCGGCCACGGCACCCGATTCCCTTTCCCGTCATACACATACGTAGTGACCGGTGCAGTGCCGTCTTTGACCGACACAGTTTGTTTCGCCGCGTTATACATCGACACGCGAGTCCCGCCGGTCAACTGGTTCCCATTCCCATCATAGGAATAGCCGGACGTAACCGTACCAAGCTTCGAGGTCAACATTTGATCCGCAACATCATAGGTGTACGTGGTAGATATTCCGGCGTCGTTCTGTGTCAACCGGCGCCCAACCACATCATAGGTCCAAGCCTGTGACGACACGCTCGGACACGAAGCGGTCAACACAAAACACGTCGCTGTGAGACGGTTCGCTGGATCATACGTAAACGTCCGATTCCCATACAAACCAATACCCTGAGCTTCAATACGAGTCGGGTTCCCATTCGCGTCACGAGTGTAACTCCACGC
>JAYUVJ010000050.1:0-5559 GCA_043754155.1 Acidimicrobiia bacterium | reverse complement strand
CTCCATACATCAATGGTTCAAGGGCCTGTGGTTCGCTGCAGGACCCGTAGCGTTCGCTCTACGCTTGGTGACGTGTTCGGTGGAAACGTTCTCTTGGTGCAACTTGTCTTGGCCTTTGCTGGAGCCATGTTTGTGGGGAGCGTGATGGCACTCGTTCGTCCACCTGCCAAACGACCGAAAGGGGCCAGCCTTAAAGTTGCCCCGAAGGGTCGAACCATCGCCATGGCAGCGCTTGGTGGATTCGTGTCCATCTGGGCCATTGCTTCGCTGCTAACCCGTTAACCCGCTGGAACCGCTCCTGACTCCCTGGCCCCAGTGTCCGCTGGTCCCCGCAACCCAATTCGGCGAATCCGCCCTTGCCGCGCAACACCGCGCCTAGCCAACGCTGCGCCTAGCCAAGGCCGCGCCTCACCAAGTCTGGCCAACTACTACCCACTCAACGTCCAGCCCAGCCCAAAGACCGCACTCGCTACAGACAGGCACCCCACACCCCCGCCGGCTCTTTCTGCCCGCTAAGGTCGGCCCTTATGATTTTGTCTGATCGGTCCATGCGCGAAGCCATTGCTAGCGGTCGCATCACGGTCGATCCGTTTGAGCCATCGAACGTGCAGCCATCGTCAATCGATATTCGGCTGGATCGTTTTTTTCGCGTCTTTCGAAACCACTCAGCCCGGGTGATTGATGTGAAAGAAAATCAGGAAGAACTCACCGAATTGGTAGAGACCGGCATTGACGATTGCTTCATTTTGCATCCGGGAGAATTCGTACTGGGGTCGACGGCGGAGCGCATTGGCGTACCCGACGATCTCGTTGCACGCATCGAGGGCAAATCGTCGCTCGGTCGACTGGGTTTACTGATTCACTCAACGGCCGGTTTTATTGATCCAGGCTTCGATGGGCATATCACTTTGGAATTGGCCAACGTCGCCAATCTTCCCATCACGTTGTACCCCGGGATGAAGATCGGCCAAATCAGCTTTCTACAAATGACCACCCCAGCCGATCATCCCTATGGCTCCGGCGCAACTGGTTCGAAATACCAGGGACAACGCGGTCCCACCCCCAGCCGTTACTTCGAGAACTTCATCCGCTAACGAAACCCCAGCGGAACCCCTTAAGTGCGCTGACAGTTGTTGGGCTCTGGCAATGGGTCGTTCGTGGGTTCTGGAACCGGAAAGAACCGAGTTACCCGCAGTTGCTAGTTCGGATTGGCGGAGCCGGGAGCGCGGTTTGGATCGTAAATGGCAGGTTCAATGTAAATTCGCCGCGCTGAAGGTTCGACCTGGCGAATACTGGCCTCGATGCTGTCGATGGCGTTAGCTACACCTACGAAATCAAGATCGCTGGCAAACTCCACTTTCGTGACTACCAAGACATCCTCGGGCCCTACGTGCATGGTGCGGGCGTGAATGAAATACTTCACTTGCGCGTGCGACGATATTGCCCGTTCAATTGCGAAAGCGCGTTCAGGGTCGGCTGCTTCTCCTAACAGAAGACTCCGCATTTTCACGATCAAGATCGCGGCAATAACTGCAAGCAGTAGACCAATTCCCACGGTCGCGTAGGCATCCCATTTCGCGTCATCAGTAATGAGCGTTAGCCCGGTGCCAGCGAGAGCAAGGACAAGACCAACGAGCGCCCCGGAATCCTCGAGCAACAGAACGGGCAGCTCGGGAACTTTGGCTTGGCGAATGAACTGCCACCACGTTTTGTTTCCCTTGAGCGGACGAGACTCGTTGATGGCGGTCTTGAAGGAGTAGCTCTCAAGAAGGATGGCAACACTGAGAATGCCCACAGCAACCGCAGGGCTTTCGAGTTCGTGCGTGTTGCCCAACTTCTTAATGCCCTCATAAAGCGCGAAGACCGATCCGAAGGAAAATAGGATTAAGGCAACGATGAACGACCAGAAGTACCGGTTCATGCCGTAACCAAACTGGTGCGTGTCGGATTCTTCTTTCTTGGCCTGACGCCCTCCTAGAAGGAGCAATCCCTGGTTGGTGGTGTCGGCGACGGAGTGCCCGGCTTCGGCCAACAACGAGGCTGATCCGGTAATCAGAAAGCCAATGAACTTGGCGATAGCAATGCCAAGGTTGGCAACGAGTGCCGCAACTATGGCCTTGCCTCCATGCCCGGGACCACCACTTGAAACTTGCTCGGGGCTGGTCTGAATCGAAGTATTCGCTGCAGTGCTCAAGGCTCCAATCGTAGTGAACCTCCAGGCCCAAGCCCCGGACCCACCTAACCAAATCGAAGGGAGGCAATCGATTCGTCGAGATCCATTTCCTCCTAGCAGATCGCAGTTCGCTGTGGCAGCAGGTGAGCCCTAGGCTTTCGCTGTGGCAAACGATCAAGTTGACTCGGCGAAGCTCTTGGAGTTTGAATGCCCTCGGTGCAAGATGTTCGTGACTGAGTACTTTTATGGGCCTTGCGGCGCTTGTATTGCGGTACTTCGCGACACGCAGGGCCTAGGGCACAAGGAAGTTGTGGTTGCCGACTACGTGCCGAAGATGAACGTGACGCCCAATGCGGTAGCCACGAAAGACTGATTGAGCTCAGGACCTCCTTTTTGGCGCTACTCACCGAAGCCATTGCCGTTCAGCGCCGGTTCACATCCACCCTTCGATACTGTGCTGAGCATGGGTTATTGCGATCCCAACAGCAACCGAAACATTCAGGCTGTGATCGCGATGGTCTGTTCGATTTGTGCCTTGAACGCCGGGCATTGATATGCACACAGAGGGTAGCTCGTTCAGGATGGTTTCTCCCAACCCAACGGATTCTCGACCGAACACCAGATAGTCACCTTGCTCATAAACAATGTTATCGTAAGCGTACGTACCTTCATCCCAAAAAGCCCAGCAGCGACTCTTTGCCGGAAGCGATCCAACGAATGCTTCCCAAGATTCGTGTTCTGTCACATCGGCAACGTCTAAATAGGACATGGACGATCGGCGAACGTCACCATCAACGGATCCGAAGCCATAAGGTTTCACGAGATGCAGGGCGGTCCCAAGTAGCGCACAGGTGCGCACAATTCCGCCCGTGTTGTAGGGATTTTCGGGCTCAACTAACACCACGTTCAGCCTCTTGGCTACCGATTCTGTCACTCCCAAATCCTGGCATGGTTGCGCCAAAATTAATTCCTCGGCGTTAACGATTCGCAATGCGTATCGTATTTCCGTCAGCCAGTCACTCGGCTAGACAAACGATCTAGATTTACCGGTCACCTTCTGCAACGAGGAAAGTCACCCTATTGCGTCGGAATGAAAGAGGACCCGGCGACGAGAAGTCACCGTCCTCTTCGTTTGTTACTTTTTTTGATAAGCAAACTTACAAAGCTAGAGCGAAGCTTTAAAGCCCGATCTTGACTGGGGCAGGAGTGGCGGCCTCGGACTTTTCCAAGGCTTCGAGGAGGTGCATCGAGATGTCTTGCACAATGATCTCGTCGTGTCCGGCGCCCTTTACGCCATCGTCCATCATGATGTAACAGAACGGACAGGCTGTGGCTACGCGCCCGGCGCCGGTACCGATGAGTTCTGCGGCTCGTTCATCATTGACCTTGGTGCCAATGGTTTCTTCCATCCACATACGAGCTCCGCCGGCGCCACAGCACATGCCCTTGGTGCCGTTGCGCGGGGCCTCAATAATCGAGATGCCCTTGAGCGAACCAAGCACCTTGCGAGGAGCTTCGTAGATGTCGTTGTGACGGCCCAGGTAACAAGAGTCGTGGTACACAATGCGCTCATCGAGCGAAGCACCCGACATGTCCAGGCTGCCGTCGGCAATCAAAGATTCAAGCAACTGCGAGTGGTGAACCACTTCATAGTGTCCGCCAAGTTGTGGGTACTCGTTGAGCAGTGTGTTGAAGCAGTGTGGGCATTGAGTGATGATCTTCTTTACGCCCATGCCGTTGAGGCTTTCGACGTTTGCCACCGCGAGCATTTGGAACACGTATTCGTTACCGGAACGACGAGCAGGGTCACCGGTGCATTGTTCTGATGGGCCCATGATGCCGAAATCAACACCGGCACGCTTGAGTAACTTTGCGGTGGCTTGGCTGACCTTTTTGTTCTTGTCGTCGAAGGAGCCAGCACAGCCAACCCAGTAGAGGTACTCGTGCGAGAGTGGCGAGGATGTATCAACCACATCAACATCGAGATCTTTGGCCCAAGCGGCACGCTCGTTTTGGCCAATACCCCAAGGGTTGCCGGAGTTTTCCATCGAGCGATAGGCGTTGCCGAGCTCGGAAGGAAAATCGGATTCCATCAGCGAAAGATATCTACGCATATCAAGAATCTTGTCGAGAATTTCAATGCCAACCGGACAGTTCTCGTCGCACGCTTTACAAGTGGTGCATGCCCAAATTTCTTCCGACGTGATGCGTTCAAACACGTTGGATGTTTTGACCGTGATCTCAGGAACTACCGAAACCGGTGGGCTTACCAACGCGCCACCCTTATCGCCGCCACCCGACAGGGCCATCACGGTTCCGACCTTGAGCACGATTTCCCGTGGGTCGAGTGGTTTGCCGGTGGCGTGGGCGGGGCATACGGCGGTGCAACGTCCGCACATGGTGCAGGCATCGGTGTCGAGCAGTTGCTTCCAGGTGAAGTCCTCGATGGTTGCGGCACCGAAGGTTTCGAGGGTGGTTTCGCCCGCCAACAGATTGGGCATTGGGCGCATTGCACCCTTTGGGCGAGGACGATCCTTTAGGTACATATTGAGCGGCGAAGTGAACATGTGACGCAGCTTGGTGATGGGCAGGATCACCAGAAAGGTCATGAACGAGAGCACGTGAACGCCCCACGCTCCTTGATGCCAACCGCTGAGGTTCGAAGCATTTTTGAATGCGCCCGAGAGCGGGTAACCAATGAAACTGAACGTCTCGAACGATGGGCGACCGGCGAGGGCAATACGAATACCTTCAGCTACGAAGCCCGAAACGCCAAGCACGAGGAACGTCACAAGTATGACGGCGTCTTCAGGGCGGTTCTTGATACGAATGCGGTACGGGCGCTGGATGTACCGACGGACCATGGCCCAGATAATGCCGCCAAGAAAGGTGATGCCAGACAGATCGCCGAATGCGGCATAGGCCTTGTAGGTGGTGCCATGCAGGAACTTGAGCCCGCTTGGCATCTGGTGATCGATTTCTAGCACAGTGGTCACGGCGAACAGGCCGATGAACCCGAAGTAGATCATTGAGTGCATGATGCCCGCAGCAACATCGCGCATCAGTGTCTTCATGTACACGGCGGAACGGAAGTCACCCATGCGAACTTTGGCGTTCTTTTTGGTGGTTCGGCGATCATCGGGTGCGCCGCGTTCCCAGTTCTTTACCCGCTGCGCGAACGCCCACGCCCCAGCCAAAAACAGGATGGGCAGCACCGTATAGAAAATGGCCTGCACGGCCGACGGGATATTCCCGAACACCTTGCGACCAATCGGGGAGTCATCGTGTTGTTGCGCAATGGCACCAATCACGCCCGATCCAGCGGTAACGACGGCAAGGACAATGCCTACGGCCATGGCGATTTGGCTTGGTGAACGGCGCTTCTT
>JAYUVJ010000049.1:0-3433 GCA_043754155.1 Acidimicrobiia bacterium | reverse complement strand
TGGGGTGCCGGCACCACTCCGCGTGGCCCGTCGTACTGGCCCGCGATTGTCGCCAAACGCCGCTCGATACTCGAAGCCTGCGCCAAGTGGGACGCCCCTCCGGCACTTGGCATCCCACCAGAAGTGGTCACCGAGCCTTTCACCATCATGTTGTGGGGCGTTACCAGCGAATCGATCAATAAGTGGCTAGGCGGCATGAGTGACGATGGTTCCCTTAGCGGCTTTGCTGCCTCACCCGGAGTTGTTGAGGGCATTGCACGCGTACTTACCAGTGCCGATCAGCTGGCCGAATTGCAGGATGGCGAAATTCTCGTTGCCCCAGTTACGGCCCCTTCGTGGGCACCGGTGTTCCGTCGGATTGCCGCTACCGTCACCGATTCGGGCGGCATGATGAGTCACGCCGCGATTGTTTGTCGCGAATACGGCCTGCCCGCAGTCACCGGTACAGCGTTTGCTACCAAGGCCATCAAAACGGGCATGCGTCTTCGTGTTGACGGCGACAACGGAACTTGTACGATCATTCCGTAATGCACTGAAATCTTGCGCCACAAGGAACGGTTGTCGAGCACGATCTCCGCATCCGATTGCGCAGTATGAAGAGCGGTGTGCGAGGGCTTGATTGGCCCTCGTCAATCGGACCTGACCAGAAGCCAGAATTCGGGCGGCCGTATCCACAAAGCACTTTTGCCGGTGCAGGCTTTCGGCTTATGCTGGAGGACTGTCGGTGCGTCGATCCTTAGGAACAGGCAACGTTGTGTTCGCTGGAACGATGCTCCCGGTAGTTATACGTGTGGCGTAGGTAGCGCTTGAAGGAGTGGACATGTCAGATCAGTTGTCCACGGTGGTGAAGACGCTACGAGTGTTAGAAGCTTTCAGTTACGCCCAGCCCGTGCTGGGCGTTTCTGAATTGGCCCGCAAGTTAGATATGGGCAAAAGCTCAGTCCACCGTGCCCTTACCACGTTGCACGAACACGGGTACGTGGTGAAAACGCCCGACGATCGCTACCGTCTCGGCCTCAAGCTGCACGAGATGGGTCAACTCGTCGTCTCAGGAATTCGGCTGCATGAAGTCGCGCACGATTCGCTTGATCGCCTACGCCACGAAACCGATGAAACGGTGCACCTCGCCGTCCTAGACACAAACGAAGTTGTCTACATCGATCGCCTAGAGGCGGCTGGCGCAATGCGGATGTTCTCCAAGCTCGGACGCCGCATGCCCGTTCACACCACGTCGTCGGGGAAGTGCCTCGTGGCCTTTGGCTCGGAACAAGTAGCCGATACAGTGAGCTTGTTAGCCTTTCCTCGACGCGCACCTCGGACAATCACCAGCGCTTCGATGTTTCGAGAGGTTTTGGGCCAAGTGCGAGCTGATGGATTCGCCGTCAGCATCGAAGAAAGCGAAAAAGGCGTGGCAAGCGTCGGTGCCCCCATCTTCGGACGAGACGGTTCCTGCATCGCCGCCGTCTCCCTCGTCGGCTCGATCCTGCGCTTAACCGAAGAACGATTGCCCCGCTACGTCACCCAGGTCCGCCGTTGCGCTCGAGAAATTTCCGTGGCCATGGGCTACAGCGGCACCACTTCGGCGAAGAGGTAACTCTGCCCATTTACTATTCGAGCCTGGTTTGGTAGGCCTCCGACTCTCCCAACGCTTTACCGCTCAGCTCGAAGGATGGGACGCTTTTCGACCCATACCCTCGAAAACCGTCGCAACACAAGGACTGTGGAGCCAACGTTGAGCTTGGGTGTTCCCGAAGCCGGAACGTAAGCCGGTTACTCTCCCCCGTTTGCGATAACACTGAACCATGGCTTCGACACCCCGTCCGTTACTGCTCGATTTCGGCGGAGTAGTTCTCAAAACCCCGTTCGAGTTGAAGCCCCAAGCGGAGAAGGCGTTGGGACCGCTCGATTGGGCCGGGCCTTTTGATCCCGACAATGACCAGCAATGGACCGACTATCAACAAGGCCGATCCACGGAGCGGGAATTCTGGGCGGCCCGAGCCAAAAGCTACGGTCACACCACGAGTTCGTTCATGGAGCTGTTCTACACACCCGCCGGAGATCATTTAGTACGAGACGAACTGGTTGACCTGATCGACCAGCAGCACTCCGCCAGTGGTCTCGTTGGCCTTCTCACCAATGATCTTCAAGCGTTTCACGGACCAGAGTGGATGAACTCCATCCCGGTCTTGAGCCGATTCGATTTCATCGTCGATGGATCAATAACCGGCGTGTTAAAGCCCGATAAGCGCGCCTACCAATTCGCCATCGACGAGTTTTCAAAGCTCCCCGGTTTTGGCGACGCCACCGACATCGTTTTCCTAGACGACCAACAAGTCAACTTTGCCGGCGCCACCGAACTAGGCATCGAAACCATCTGGTTCGACCCAACCAACGTGGCCGATTCCATCACCCGAACCACCACCGCCCTATCCCGCACTACACCGCCCTCCACCGCTCCCAGGGGGATAAACGGCGCACTTTAAGGACCGCCGGGACGGATGGGCAGGACCAGAGGGATTCACGGGATTTCGTGGATACAAAGACAAGAACCGTGCGCGGAATCAACCATCACACTCCCCGGAATGGCGGCTCGTCTTGTTCGCCCAAGATGCGGCAGATGTCGGGCATGGCAAGCTCCTGGGGAAATCGAGTCGTTCGCATAGAAGATGCACGGTTGAGTTCGCCCCCGTTCGCTAGGCCTTCGTTGTTTCGTAGGATCGCAGACGGATTCGGTAGGCTGGGTCGCGGTATTCTTCGTGCTGCGTCCAGCCCCACCATGATTCGAGTTCTGGACGTTTGTGCGGGGTGATGACGACCAAGCGATCGGAGGCTGCGGCCAGGGCCATGCACACAGCAGGCAACCACGATTGCTCACACAGGTGCAGCGCGTACGCACAAACGATCAGATCGAAACGCCGCTCCCCCAGTGCGCCGTTGGCGATATCGGCGAATGACCACGGTTCGGCTGTCAATCCAGGGCGAGTGGCCTGATGGGTTTTGGTTCGCGCCGCAAATGCATCAGAGGTGTAGGGATCGCAGGCGGTGATTTGGTTCGCTGTAACACCGAGATTCGAATTTAGGAGCGCAATGGTGACTTCACCCGAACCACAGGCCAGATCCAGGAGCGACGCTTTTTGCAGATCCAGTTCGGGAAACAACGTCGGAATTCGCGCAACCATGGCTGCTACGCCATCTTCATGCGGGTTGCGGTATTTGTGGCCAAATTCCCGGTAGTAACCGTCGGCCCCGTCGAGATGCGTGGCGTACTCGTTACGAATGGCTACATCATCGTTTTCCCCCACCGCTCTAGTTAACTGCAATTGGCACTGCCCCCTGAAGACCCCAGCAGCCCCACAACGTTCACAGCGTCCAGAGCAGGGGTGCGCTGGGCTGCACTGCATCTGATCCGAACTCGTGCTGAACTGAGAGGATG
>JAYUVJ010000048.1:0-10797 GCA_043754155.1 Acidimicrobiia bacterium | reverse complement strand
CAGCGGCGCGACCCGAAAAGAATGATCACCACGACCTCGGCGATCACGACGGCCATTACGACAACAACCTCAGCGACCAACGCGACCAAAGCGACCAAGAACCGGACCAGAACAGGGACGACGATCACGACCAGCACGGCGATTTCAACGATCGTGCCGATCAAGATCGAAAACAAGATGCAAAGCGAGATCGAGGTGATCGGTCGGGCCGTCCCAGTGAATTAACGCCCCTGCGCGACACGCAGAGCCGCGAGTTATCAGCGCCACAAACGAAATCGGTATCCGCACGGCCGAAGCGTCGCGCTCACACCGATGGGAACACTCCGTTGCTAACCCGGGCCTTCGATGCCGCCGCTTCGAGGGTTCGCCCGTCGAGCACCATGGAATCGCTCATCCCCCGGACACCACCGTTGCCCGAACCACCCCACTTCAAAAGCTCCTCGTCCGCGTGGCCCACCGTTCGCTTCACGTAATTGTCAACCAGGCAGCTTCGTAGGCGCCCGATCAACAGAGCCGGGATTGATCTACCCCGTAGCGATGGCCTGGAGGATGTTGAGCTTGGCCGCAACCTTGGCTGGTTTGCGAGCAGCATAGAGGCCCACGAGGGAAGCCGACATCGTGAGCCCAAACAGTAATAGCCACGGCACCGTGAGCTTCACTGAGCCATCTTTGCCAAGAACATGGACCAACGCCGCGCCGAAACCGGTTCCGATAACCAAGCCGATCACGGCACCAAAGGTTGCCACCACGATGGCTTCCCAACGAATCGAATCCTTCATCTGCTGACGACTCATACCCACGGCACGGAGCAAACCAATCTCACGGGTGCGTTCCAAAATGGCGAGGCGAAGGGTGTTGGCGATACCGAGAATGGCGATCAAGATAGCCAGCATCAACAGCGCGTAAACAACCGCCAGGAATTGATTTAACTGCCCGATTGAATCATCCTCGAACGCTTTCTTCGTCTGCAGATCGGCAGTTGGATAATCCTTCAAAGCAACATCGGCTGCTTTCTGAAAACCCTTGTTGTCCTTACCGTCAGTGCGGATATAGATAAAGTCCTTCACGGCGCTTGGAGCGTATTTGGACATCGTTGCTTCCGATGTCACGTAGTAGGTGTTTTCCAGTCCTTCTGCATTTTCGTAGAAGGCGACAATGGTCAACTTTACCTTTGCCCCGGTGCGGAACGAACCGCTAATCGTGTCGCCGAGTTTGTAGTTGTTGTCTTTCGCCGAGTTCTCGGCCACGGCGACGGTGTCGGTCTTGTTGAGGGATGCAAAGTCCCCGGTAGTCTTTCCGAGGTTGAATACTTCCGAGAACTTTTCTGGATCGACCGCAGCAATTTGGCGCGAACGAGGCAACGGGAAGCCGAAACGGATTTGCTCTGTACGCTTACCAGACCACGCGACTACTCCAGGTAGCGCTGCGACCTTGGTGGTTACTTCGGCGGGAATGCCAAAGTCGTTTCCTGCCTTCACGACGTAGTCCGCACGAATGGCCTTTTCAAGCGCGCCCTTGAAAGTACCGGTCAGTGATTGCGAAAACACCAGGATGGCTGATACCAAACCAACACCGATCGTGAGGGCTAGGGCTGTTGCTGACGTGCGGGTTGGATTGCGAACCGCGTTTTCACGAGCGATGCGGCCTTCCACTTTCCGTGAAGAAAGAGCTGTAATTACCAAATAGACACCAATGGGTATCCCAGCTAGGGCGCTAAACAAAAGTGCCGGTTTCCCCGAGGCGATCCCCTGGACGGCGAGGGCAAGACTCGCCAAAACCGTAAGTACACCAAATGCTCCAATAACGAAACCAAACCATGGTCGACCGAGAATCCCAGCGATGGGGCGAGCCAAGACCGGTCCAATGAAGATCGTTCCCATCAAGCACAACGCCGCGGCGAATCCTACGATTTTGGCGCCGCTGCCGCCCTCAAGAGTGAGCCCGTAGAGCAACGTTCCTACGCTGGCCGTCAGGAAAGCCACCCCGAAGTACAACCGCTTTTTAGAGTAGCCAGAGTCATCGATTCGGGCATCCTGCAATGCCGCTAGAGGTTTGATTCGACTGGCCTTTATGGCGGGAGCGACCGCAGAGAGAACGGTCACGAGTGTGCCGACCAGAAGCCCAACGATGATCGTTCGTGGAAGGAGCAAGAGGCCCGATGAAGGTAACCCCCCTCCACCGGTAAGTTCCAACAGTTTCCGAATTCCGATCGCTACACCCATCCCAGCGAACACGCCCACCGCCGAAGCAAGCAGGCCAACAGCTAGCGCTTCACCGAATGTCGTTGCCAAGATTTGTTTGCTGCTTGCACCCAACGTGCGAAGCATGGCATTTTCCCGTGTGCGTTGCTTGACCAGAATCGAGAACGAATTGGAGATCACGAAGATTGAAACGAACAGGGCGATGAAGGCGAACGCGTTGAAAAAGGTATTGATGAACTTGAAGATGGTGTTCACAAAACTTTGTGTTTCCTTGTCCAGCGCTTCACCAGTAACGGTTTCCAGCGGCGCACCACCTGATGCCTTGTCTCCGGTAAGAGCAACCGAGATCTTTTTTGCTAGCGCACTTTGCGTGACCCCGGGTTTCGCTCGAACAATGAGCTGCGATGCCTCGCCTGGGCGACCAAGAAATTCTTGCGCCGTTTTTGGAGCAAACAGCGATGCGGTTGCGCCCAGGGCACCGTCTGATGTTCCAAAGGTTGCATCACCAACGAGAACGAATTCTCGAACCGGCTTTGCGCTCACAATTTTTACTTTGTCGCCAATTTTGTAGCCGGTCTTTTTGATAACTGATCGGTCAAGCACCACTTCGTTGTCAGCCTCGGGCGGGCGACCACTAAAGATCTTATAAGAGGCCAGTTCTGAGTCGTCGATCCACGAGAAGCCGAAGGTTGGGGGACCGCTGCCTCCTACGAGTTTTCCCTTTTTGTTTATCACCTGCGCATAACCCTGCGATGAAGCCTCCACGGCAGCAACTCCGTCAACTGCCGCCACCTTGTTAATCAACGAGACGGGGATGAGCGATGCACCGCGATAGGGCCCGTCGTCGCTAGTTGCCGAGGTCTTCCCGGTCCCATCGGCAAACCCAACCTTTGGTCGAACCACCGTGTCGATCCCTTTAACGGAGGAGGAGAACAGGTCATTGAAGAGACCTTTGAGCGTGTCGGTGAATACAAAGGAACCCGACAGGAAAGAGATGCCAAGTACAACGGAGAAGGCGCTTGTGAGCAACCTTCGCTTGTAGGCCCAGAGATTACGAAGTGCTAGTGCAAACATAGTTGTACCCAAATATCCTAAGTATCGTACGTGAACGTATCGTTAGCGCGCTTAGCGACCAAAGCGCTTCATACGGGCCAGAACGGCATCTTCGGTTGGAGTGAGCATTTCGTCGACGATCTTTCCGTCGGCCAGGAACAGCACACGGTCGGCGTAGGATGCCGCACTTGGATCATGCGTGACCATCACAATGGTTTGACCCAATTCGCGAGCGGCTTTCTGCATGAAGGCCAAAATTTCGGCCGACGTTGCAGAGTCAAGGTTGCCGGTTGGCTCGTCGGCGAAAATAATGTCCGGACGTGAAGCCAGGGCACGGGCCACGGCCACACGTTGCTGCTGTCCGCCAGACAGTTCCGATGGTCGGTGCTTCAAACGTTTCGAAAGGCCCACGGTATCAACCACGGTGGTCACCCAAGCATCATCAGGCTTGCGTCCGGCCAACGTCATAGGCAACGTGATGTTTTCAATGGCGTTGAGGGTGGGTACCAAGTTGTAGGCCTGGAAAATAAACCCGACCTTGTCACGGCGTAACTGGGTGAGCTGCTTCTCTTTCAAGCCGGCAATCTCTACGTCGCCAATAAGGATCGAACCGCTGGTTACGTCGTCAAGTCCCGCGGCGCAATGCATCAAGGTGGATTTGCCCGAGCCCGACGGACCCATGATGGCAGTGAATTGGCCTTTACCGAAGGCAACACTCACATCGTCGAGGGCACGAACTTCGCTGTCGCCCGATCCGTAGATTTTGAACAGATTGTTACACGATGCAGCAGCGAGAGCAGTAGAAACCATTCGTCCATCGTGGCAGAGGTTCCGTTGTTAAGGGATCCGTCCCAACCCTGATTTCACCCTTAGCAACCCCCTACTTTCGGCTGGGATCGAGACCTGCAGTTGCACTTTTCTTCCTCCGCCCGCTTCTGAGTGCCATACGCCGGGGCGAAAAAGCGAGCTAGGCAGACGTACTGACGCAAGTGTCGTCGCCTCTGGTGCGCATGGCGGTGAAGGCCGTTTCCGATGTTTCGCCGTAGAGCTCAGCGAGCATGCCTCGGACCATGCCGCGGTCTACGGCGCAGATGACCGGGTGGGAGGCCGAGAGGTCACCGAAAGGGCAGTGGTCACGAACGATGGACATGGAGCCTTCGCGGGCTTCGGTATGGGCGGCAAATCCGTGGGCAGTGAGGGCGTCGGCCACAGTGTGCAGGGCGGAGCGCATCGTGCGTTGACGGTCGCCGGGGTTAAGTTGCATGGCCAGTTCGCGTCCGTAATGTTGGCCTACTTCTTCGGCCATGGCAGCGGCCACCTCGTCGGGCAACAATTCCAGGGCTTTGGACAGCAGCGAGACAATTAAATCGTGTCGACGGGCCGGGAATTCAAGGTCGATGGGTTTGCCGGTGGAGCGATACCGCTTCGAAGGACGACCCGATCGGCCCTCGGTGACATCAGACACAACATCAAGGTATCCACCTGCCGCCAACTTGTCGAGATGGTGCCGGGCGACGTTGGGATGCAGGTTCGTATGCTCCGCTGCTTGCGACGCCGTGACCCCCCGCGGTTTCTCCCGAGCAAACAAATAGATCCGCCGCCGAGTGGGGTCACCAAACATGGTCGTGGCCGCCGTGACCGCTGCAGAGAACTCCTCGCCCGTCGGCCCAGCACCCACCAAGCTCCCACCCGAGCTCGCACTGCCCGGGCCAGTCCCCAGTGCCACCGCACCATTCGAGGCTTTTTCGCTGCCGACGCGGCCCACCAAGGTTGCGCCACTTCGCGAGGTTCGTATAGATACGGGCGTAGCTCTAGGTGCATCCACCAAAGGGGTGTGCGAGGTTTCAGCGGGTGTTGTCGCAACCTTGTTTTTTAGATCGGATCCGCTATTCGCCATGAACTTCGCCCTGCACGATCTCTAGCGCAGCGGATGGAGTTGGAGGCACGCAACAGTTCGGCCCCGTCAGCACAGGGCGCGGTTTTGCTTTCGAAGGGCGTTGAGCCGTCGAACGTTGTTGGTGCACGCCACTACGTTAGGCGACGCCGTTTCGCTGTACCGGTTTGGTCGTTTTTGATCTCGTTTGATCATTTTGAGACACCCGGGATGAAGTTTTGAAGTGACCGTGGAGGTCTGTGCTGTGTCGATATCTGAAGTCCAAGTTGTTGAGGCACTCAATGGAGTGCTTGAGCCCGAGTTGCGCAAGCCCATTACGGAGCTCGATATGGTTCGCCGTATTGAGATCAAAGGCAACGACGTCGGCGTGGTTCTCGTCGCAAAGATTGAGGACGATCCAGTTGCCAACGATTTGGCCATGGCCGTGCGGGCTGCGGTTGCTTCCATCGGTGCTTCCCGGTGCGATGTGCATGTGGAGTGGATGACCGATGATCAGCGCGCTTTGCTTCGTGCTCGCTTGCAGGCCGACGATATTGATCACGAGAATGCAGGCCAGGCTGGGCATGGGCATGGCGAAGGCCCGAAGCGAGCACCAAAGTTCATGCAGCCCGGATCCAAGACTCGCATTTTGGGGATCACTTCCGGCAAGGGCGGCGTCGGCAAATCGTCGACGACGGTAAACCTAGCGATCGCTTTGGCGCAGCGCGGTTGTTCAGTTGGCGTACTCGATGCTGATGTGTACGGCTTCTCGATTCCCAAGATGCTCGGCATTGAACAAGCCCCGACAATTGTTGATGGCTTCGTAATTCCGCCCGTTCGTCACGGCGTTTCGGCCATGTCGATCGGCTTCATGGTGGAAGAGGATCGGGCCATCATCTGGCGCGGACCGATGTTGCACAAAGCCCTTGAGCAGTTCCTCAACGATGTGTACTGGGGCGAGCCTGATTTCATTCTGATTGACATGCCACCAGGCACGGGCGACATTGCTCTGTCGATGGCCCAGTACCTCCCTCGATCCGAAGTGTACGTAGTAACTACACCCCAAGCTGCCGCCCAACGTGTAGCGCAACGCTCCGCGGCTATGGCTCGTCAGCCCCAAATCAATATGCGCGTCCATGGTGTGATTGAGAACATGAGTTGGTTCACTGGCGACGATGGCAAGCGTTACGAAATCTTCGGTGCCGGTGGCGGACAACTTCTGGCCGACGACCTCCAAATCCCCCTAATCGGCCAAATCCCCTTGGTGCCTGATCTGCGCGAAGGCATGGACATTGGAGAACCCATCATGTCTTCGGACCCAACCAGCGAAGCTTCCCTTGCCTATGCGCGCATAGCGATGCGCATCCACAAAGAACTCGGTCCTAAGCGCATCTACAAATCCGAACTCCGCATCGGCGGCCACTAGACACGTTCGAGTGCGTTGAGGCCAAACTTGTACCGAAGGGTCGTAAACAAAGACCCTTCAGCTCAAGTTCCCGACGGGTTACACGCCTCTAGCGGCTTGGACTAACGCCGTTCGGAATACCCAACCCTCACAAGGTTGAGTATTCCTTGCCGTTCACCCCCAGCTGAGGGTGAGGTCGGCAACGTGGCGGAGGCCTAGTGGGAACTCGAGTTCCTCGTGACCGGGCTTGAGTGTGTACTCGGGGATACGGCGATGCCATTCGGCGAGGGCGACGCGAAGTTCACGGCGGGCCAGATGTGAACCCAAGCAGCGGTGCACGCCGCTTCCAAAAGCGATGTGACGGTTTACTTCTCGATCAAACTTCACATCAAAGGCATCAGCGAATTCCGTCGGGTCGATGTTCGCGGCACCATAGGACACGGTCACGGCAGTGCCTTCTAGAATGGTTTCGCCATTGGGCATCAACACATCCTGTGTGGCCACGCGCGGGACACCGTAGGGCACGGGGGTCTCCCAGCGGAGGAGTTCTTCAACCGCAGTCGGGATAATGCTCGGATCGTCTCGAATCTGGCGTTGATGCTCGGGATGCGTGGCCAGAAAAGCCATCATGCAAGTCAACGAATCGCTGACCGTGTCGAGACCAGCAATCAAAAACAGATAACAAAGGTCAAGAATTTCTTCACGACTCATCTTCTCGCCGTCAACTTCGGCAGTATTGAAGTGGGTGAGGATATCGTCGGTTGGATTGGCGAGCCGTTCGTCGAGCTTTTCATTAAAGTATGCGTAAATACGTTGTCCAGTGGCGTTCGTAACCGCAAAGCGTGCCATGGGATCAATGTCGGCTTGCGGATCAATTTTGCTCGGGTGCAGGATGCCGTTCCGAAGACCGATCAACGTGTCGAATTCGTCCCAGGGCAAGCCCATAAGCCCCAGAAACACCGACGACGGAAACAGCTCGGCAAAATCTTCTGTGTAGTTACATTCGCCGCGGGCTTCGATCGCGTCGATGAAACGATTGGCTCGAGCGGCGATATCGCTCTCCAATGCGTCCATGCGTTTTGGCGCAAACAGCGGATCAAGAATCTTGCGGTACTTCCCGTGTTTCGGCGGATCGATGTTGAGCGGAATCAACGGCCGGATATTGCCAAGGGGCATCTCGACGGCGGAGGAAAACAGCGCATGATTACGAAGTACAAATTCGGTGAGCTCTCGTCCAAACGTCATGGCGACACCAGGGAAAGGACAGTGCAATCCACCCTCGTCAACCATTTGTTTGTAGGCAGGCTGAGGACACCCAAGAGGAACCTTTTCCCCGAGTTGCATCGTGGTGTACATTCCCGAGCGAACGGCTGGCGGCAAGGTCATCGGGTCAAAATCCATGGTCGTTCTCCTAAAAGCTGTTCGGACAAAAGCTCACGGTAACAGTTACGCCTCGCCATTTCCCAGCCATGCCCTTGCGACAGCGCTATCAAGTGGGCAAGCCGGGATGGGTCACGACGCCAAGTGTGTGTCGCACCCACGCACTCAGTCGCCACTTTGTCGCTGTGGCACCAGAGTCGGCCACCAAGCTGGTCTAGACAGCGCTTGCCAGCCATGGGCCTTCATCTCTTCGTTGTACCCCGCCGATAGCGAAGTCAACTTAGAGTAGGAGAACATCGCTATCGGGCCTTAACGCCTGCTGCACTCGTAAGGCACCGTTGATTCACCACCCCGTCGCCCAAACACGCCCCCCCAGGCCACACAAACTATGAATTGGGCTTTGGGAATTTCGATTGGGGTGTTGCTTGCGACGGCTGGTGTGGTGGCTATTGCGGCGTTTTTTCAACGAATTTCTGGATTCGGGTTTGCGCTGATATCCACGCCTCTGCTGGCCCTTGTCATGCCGGTTGAACAGGCTGTGGTGGCGTTGGCGTTGGTTTCGATTCCCAACATGATGTTGAACTGGCGAGAGTTTGGACCGAAGGCCGATAAGAAGCAGGTCCGCTGGATCACCGCATGGGCTGTGCCAGGAATGCCACTGGGGATCTATTTACTAACGGTGCTTCCGGAGCGGGCCCTCAAAGTTGGCGTGAGTGTTTGCGTGATCGTCGCCGCCGTACTGTTAACCGCGCGCATACGAATTCCGGCGCATCGGGTTCGTCTAGTTGATGGCATCGTAGGTTTCGTTTCGGGTGTGTTAAACACCAGCACCGGCACCAACGGCCCTCCGCTCGTGTTTGCCTTCAGCGGACAAGACCTTGAACCCGATCGCACCCGCGGATCGTTGGCGTATGTGTTTGGTGTATCGAATGTGGTGGGCATTGCCTTGTTTGCCGCCAAGGGCCTCGTTACGGACAAAACCCTCGTCCTGGCCCTAGCGGGGATGCCGGCAATTCTCCTGGGACGAAAAATTGCTGCACCCATCGCCAATCGATTGACTCTTCAAAACTTCCGCCGCGTTGCAATCGCCACGTTGGTGGTGACCGGCATTGTCGGCATCGTCAAAGCACTTGTGTCGTAACACCCGCGTTAACGGAGGCCCCCCTTTTGCGGTAAGCCCGCCCCGTTGCCTACCTGCGTTCGCTCCAAACAGGCCTCGGAGTTCGGTCCACTAATCCACCACTGTTGCATACCCCGCCGCACAACAACGCAGCAATCGGCGCAGGGAGGCGCGCACCGAAGTGCACGCCCGCGTACCGAAGTGCACGCGCAAATTCACACACACGCATGCACTTCCACACACAGGGTCCCGAACACCACCCACCCGACCCCGGCATTGCACCAACACACGGCTCGCAACACTTGGCCCTAAGAGTATCGATCCGCTAGCCAAGCTCCTAGGCTGCACGGCCGCATGGACATTCTTTCGAAAACGTCGGGGACCCTGGTCAATGTTCTAACGGTCCTAGTGGGCACGCTTCTTGGCCTGATAGTTGCCGGACGCCTGAGTGATCGCACCAACCGCACCTTGCTCCAAGTGCTGAGTTTGGTAACGGCAGCGATTGGCTTGGATATGGCCTCAAGCCTCAATAAGATCAAAGCCGGATCGGTTCCTGGAATTATTCTGGCGCTGGTTTCACTGGCCGTCGGCGCCGTGATTGGTGAGGCGCTCAAGCTTGAGGAGCGGCTGGAATCGCTTGGTGATTGGATGAAGAATCGAGTCAAAGCGGGTGGCTCGTTTACGCAGGGTTTCGTTTCCGCGAGCCTATTGTTTTGCATTGGTCCGCTCACCATTGTCGGTTCGATTCAAAACGGTTTGCAGGGCGACGCCAGTGGCCTCTATGTGAAGGCCGCTCTCGATGGGATAGCCGCAATGGCGCTGACGGGTGCCTACGGAATTGGTGTGGGCGCAAGCGCCGTCGTGGTATTGCTCGTCCAGGGCGGAATTTCTCTGGCTGCCGGTTCGCTGGCCAATCTCATTCCCAACCCAGCGACCGACCCGCGAGTTCTGCTCCTCACCGGCGCCGGCGGACTCATGATCCTCGGTATAGCTGTCAACCTCATGCTGGCCGGTTTGGAATTCGAAGACCGTCGAGTACGAGTTGGGGCGATGCTGCCAGCACTTCTCCTTGCGCCGTTCCTTTACACCACCGTCAACGCCTTCACCTGAACATCGCACCCCGCTGCCGCGCCAGAAGTTGATGGCGCCTGCCAAGATCAGCATATTCACCGGCTCTAGAACCACCCAACTTGTTCACCAACTCCCTCTGGAAGGGCGACCGTACACAACTACGCGTCGGTAGCCACCGGCCGGCACCAGCGCAAGTTCAAACACCAAATGGGCACAGAGCAACCGACTCAACTTGTTCACCAACTCCCGCTGAGAGGGAGTTCGTGCACTAACTATTTGTGCATGGTGATGTGCCAGGTGGGTTGTAACGCAGCAGCTAGTTCACGGAGCGGGTGTGGCCGGCCCAGAAGGGTTCGCGTAGGTCCTTTTTAAGGATCTTGCCAGCACCGGATTTCGGTAGTGGTTCGGTGCGGACATTTATAGAGCGTGGCACTTTGTATCCCCCAATCAAGGTACGACAGTGGGCAAGTAACTCTTCACCGGTAACGGTCATACCAGGCTTGGGAACAACTTCGGCGTGGACGGCTTCGCCCCATTTGTCATCGGGAATACCAACGACTGCGGCTTCGAGTACTGCTACGTGTGCATACAACGCGTTCTCTACCTCGGTCGTATAAACGTTTTCCCCACCAGAGATGATCATGTCCTTAGCCCGATCGACGATGTAGAGATAGCCGCATTCATCCGCATAGGC
>JAYUVJ010000047.1:0-2585 GCA_043754155.1 Acidimicrobiia bacterium | reverse complement strand
AGCACAAGAGGAGGCCGCATGCCAGTACAGCATTTTGCCCAACCCGCAGCATTGACAATCGATACCGACCAACCCATTACCGAGATTCGATGGGGCTTTGGCTACGACAACATAGAAATTCTCGAATCAGGGAACACAGTCGCACAGATTCGCGACCCTGCTACCTTGCTTTCGAGCGGCGTTGATATCACGGCCAGTAACGGCGTTCGATTCGTAATCCACATCAAAAAAGACGTGTCAGCCGGACCGTTCGCCATCTTTCGCAACGGCACCGAACTCGTTGGCGGGGTCCCAAGTTGGGGAGTCGCTTCCTCGGTGGCCGGAAAGTTGGTTCATGTTCCCAACGATCTCTACCAAGAAAAGCTGTCAATCAGGAAGAACCTGGAGCGTCCGATTCGGATTGCCCAATCGTGGATAGGATTATCCAGTCTCATCGCAATCGTCTTCGCCTATCTCTCCGGGATCGGTTCTCGTTTTGTTCCGCCCAGATTTCTCTCCTCCATCGAAACTCCGCTCTTTCCTGGAGCAATTTCAGCGTTGACGTTTATGGCCCTCGCGCTCGCCATCCAGAAACCCACGGCCTTTTTTGTTCTTCCCGTTGCTCAGATCTTTACAATTGTGCAGGCATTGTTCGTGGGCAATGAGCTTCTAAAGGCGCCTGTCTACCCTCATTTCGGAAGCTTCCGGCTGTTTATAAGCGCACTTAGCCTCTGGGTCATGACCGATTGTTGGAAAACCATTCGTGGCCACCGAAGCAAGGCTCGCGAAACCCGAAAGCACAACCTCGCCGGCCTCAGCGAAATCGAAAAGACAACAGTTAGAGACTTGGCTTCCGTGGCTGCTGAGCGAGGGCATTTACTGGCCTGGCAACACACAAACTGAAGTTCACCCCGGCGAAAAACCTTCCCACCAGACCTCAAGAAATACCTCACCCATTTGGTGTCACCGGTTGGTGTTAAACGGCGCTCTAAGTATGTTGCGTGAAAGCCTCAAGCTGAAGATTCAGCCGTCGGCTTTGACACGGCGATCGCGTAGATGTGCTTGCGAGGCAACCCGGTTTCGGCCGCTACCGCATCGATTGCTTCTCGATTCCGTTTGCCCGCATCAATATGCACACCTAACAAGGTTCGAATTGCCACATCGTCGAGGGATACTGGATCAGTCTTCGAAGCCGGACCGATCGTGATGACAAACTCGCCCTTTGGTTCGTGTTCGATGAAATACGTAACGGCCCCACCGAGGGTGCCCCGCCAAGTATGTTCGAAGCGTTTAGTCAGCTCTCGACTAACACTCACTTCTCGCAGTTCACCACATTTCGCCACGAGTTCACGAAGGGTACGAACTACTCGATTCGGGGCCTCGTAAAACACGGTTGTCTTCAACGAAACCAAAATTTCGGAAAGAATTGCTTGGCGGGCCACTCCGCCGCGAGGCAAGAAACTCTCGAAGACGAATCGCTCCGTCGGTAATCCACTTACTACCAGTGCCGCTACAAACGCTGCAGGACCGGGGACACAAACCACTTCATGTCCAGCTTTGACTACCGCAGCGACCACTCGCATGCCCGGATCAGAGATTCCCGGCGTTCCAGCATCCGTTACCAGCGCAATGGTTTCACCTCGGGCCAGGAGCAGCACGATGCCATCAGCCGCAGCCTGCTCGTTGTGCTCATGAACCGCTACCAGCCGAACGCCAGAGATACCCTGCGAGCTTAGTAATTTTCGGGTATGACGGGTGTCCTCAGCCGCGATGGCGCTAGCTTCTCGCAATGCCGTTCGAGCCCGATCAGAAAGATCGCCGAGGTTACCAATCGGAGTCGCCACCAAGACCAATGTTCCCGCCCGGGCCACACCGATGATGCCACCAAGAGAACCCGGGGTCGAGTCCTCGCTCGCATCCGTTGCGTCGTCAATTTCGTCAATTTCGTCAAATTCGTCAATTTCATCAATTTCATCAATTTCATCAATTTCATCGGTTCCACTGGCCTCCTCGATCACGACGTTGCTAGCTTCACGAGCTCCCTCAACTTCACGTTCGGGTGGTTCGAGTGGTTCGAGTGGTTCGAGCAGTTCGAAGTCGGGGATCACGTTTTCACTGGGAACGATCATGATTCGAGGCACCAGCGCTGTCCGGTCCGAAGATCCCATTCGGCGAATGAACCGGCCTCTGCCTCAAGTACGGCATTCGACGTGAAGCGAGGTAGCCCTAACCGGCTTGTTGGCATAGAGACAACGGCGTTGATAGTAAGTGAACGTGCATCTACGGAAACATACGCAACATCAATGGCAAAGCGCATCCCAACGGTATGAACGCTTCGACATTTGTCGATCAACAGTGCCCCATCGAGTGAGTTGCGCCCGAGTAGACCACGTCGTCGCAGAGCTCGGTTTGTGGTTTGTTCTAACGGTATTCGAATGCCTTTCGGGCTGACCAACCACGCTGAGGGTAGTTCCACAATAACTACGTGCGCCTAGGGGTTACTTCGAGGCTTACTTCGATACATTAAACTTGAAGTCCATCACGTCGCCATCTTCCACCACGTACTCTTTGCCTTCCATACGGGCCTTGCCAACTTCGCGGGCTTT
>JAYUVJ010000046.1:0-2606 GCA_043754155.1 Acidimicrobiia bacterium | reverse complement strand
GGTTGCGCAGTTTAAGCCGACGAAGGCAACGCCAACCACGGCGAATACTCCTGCCGGACAGGGGTCTGCTGATGTCGGATTTCAGAAATCCGTCGTTGCGTACCAGCGATTCGATATCAGCGAGCCGGATTGGGAGTATCGGCTGCAGGACTTTGTGAACTGCCAATTGAACCGTTGCGGGGGCTGCCCGCTGCCACTTGGGGCGGCAGCGCCGGCGGGGACGTCACCACCGCCACTCCCTGCCGCAGCACGCAAAAGTGATAACGTCGCTGAGCCGACGACTGCTCTCCGCACTCGGAAAGAGCGAATATCCGACTCGCAGATTGTGCCCGCTTCCCGATAAGGGTGACCTTGCCCGTCCCGTGCAATGAAAACGGTTCCATACTCTGCTGTTTGAAGTGTGAGCGCCAGGATCTACCGGGGCCTACGGGCAGACACCCCACAAAAAAGGTCAGTAAGGCGATCGTCATGGCAAAGAAATCTGTAAGGAAATCTACAACGACTGAGCCTTCACCGCGGAAGGCGGCTTCCAAGAAGACCGCTGCTGTCGTGAAGTCTGCCGGCAAAACGAAGAAGTCGGCGAAGAAGGCGCCACCTCCTGCAACAAGGAAACCGAAAGGGGGACATCCCGCGTCTCCCAGCATTTCTCCGGCGGTGGTGGTCTGGTCACCCGGTCCACCCACTCCAGACCGTCCCTATCTTGTCGAGCGAATTCTCACGAGCGATGAGGTCCATGCGGAGTACCTAGCTCGCAAGGTCGAGTTGGATGCTCGGATCTCGCATGCCAAAGAGGTTCTCGAACGTTGGTTACCAATGATGAAGCAGAGCCGCCAGTACCAAGCAGGGGAGATCACGGGACTGTCGGTTTGCTATCGCAGGAAGTTTGGAGAAGTCGTTTCCCCGCTACAAGTGGTCATCGCGGTCAACGTTGCCGACAAGCACCGGGAAGAGGCACTTCGTCATCGCCAATACGATCCTCTGCCGCGCATGATCGAGGATGTTCCCGTAAAAGTATTGGAAGGACGATTCAAGTTTATCGGCCCGACGCTCGTTCGTCCGACCGATCCTTTACCGTTCAATCAGGTTTTGGTCGGGGGAGCCCCGATTGGACCGCAGGCCAATTCACAAGCATTCGGTACCCTGGGAGTCATCCTTCAGGACACCGTCATGGGGCTGGTCGGCCTAACGAATCAGCATGTGGTCAGCGGTGGAAACGTTGTGCAACTCGGGCCAAATATCGTTCCTCCCGCTGATCCTATCAATGGACTCAATGAGGCTCGTCCGATTGGAAATGTCACGAAAAGCTTGAAAGGGGAGTATGTTCGCCCGGATGGGACAATCGTCATGCGAACGGTTGACTGCGCCCGGGTTGATTTGGACAACGCTGTGGCACCTCCACCACATGCGGTGGAAATCCGAGGTCTCAACACCGCAGGACGAACGATCTTTATCGCCAATCGTCCGATCGGGGCACAAGATGGCTCACTTGAAGTTTGGAAATTCGGCGCTGCGTCAGGAGCTGTGTTGATCGGAAAAATCAACAACCCGGATGTCACCTTAGTCAATATTGGGGGCCAAGATTTCGTTCACACGTTCAGTTTGCGTCATCGCGATGGCAACAACAGCTTTGTGATAGGTGGGGACAGCGGTTCCGTAGCGGCGTTCAAAACCATGGTAAACGGCGTGAAAGCATTCGTTCTTTTCGGGCTGCTGTTCGCGCAGCTTGAGGACAACCCGTCGGTAGGCTTTGGGTGCCAGATTAAGGATGTGGTTGAGCCTTTGAGTTTGACCTTGGACAATGCCCTTTTCGCAAACGACTGGGAAACCGACCCTCGTTTCGTCTAACGCAACTACCGATTATCGTCAGGGACGACATGAAACTTGGCTGCCAATTCCGATTGTTATTACTCATTGTCCTGATCGGCGGTGGATGTGCGTCTCCATGCCCACCGGGAACATGTCGATCTCATCACGACACCCCGTCGCCGTCTCGCGGGACCGTAGTCATGATGCTCTGGGCGATGTCCCCCTCTACAGTCGAGATTCCGCCCACCGGCGCGACCCTCGGCGAGTTGCTCGCAAAATACGAACCACCGAGCGTTGCACTGACGACTGCCGTTCGGGTTGCGAGATCCTCCAAGCTAGCACAGCGGGCTTGGTACGATGTTCACCCGAACGTTGTTGCTCATGTTCGAGATCAAACGTGGACTATCTTTCCTCGTGTGTTGCTGGTCCATCCCGTCGTTCAACATCTGGCGCTGCGAGACGGGGACCAGATATTAACTTTCGAGTACAATGGCCCGCCAGAGGATGATAAGGGTCCAGTTGATTTCTTCTACAAGGCAATTGTCAGTTCCAAGGAGACAAAGACACAGATCAACGTCAGATTGACGGGTAGTCTGTGTGCTCCAGAATCCCGCGAAGTCGTCGTTGTTGATCCAATGCCGCCACCAGTACCAGTCTCAATCACGCCGGACGGTAAGAAGATCTTTACCAGACTGACAAATGGAGCGTTTGAATTTGCTAAGGATCCCTTGTCGCGCAAAAACATTCTTATCGACATCTCACCGTCGTCGGCACCTGTCGTCATTCTCAGCCGGCAGCGT
>JAYUVJ010000045.1:0-4250 GCA_043754155.1 Acidimicrobiia bacterium | reverse complement strand
GAGGGTTCCGTAGCCATTCAGCGTGACGGTGCGCTGCTCGAAACTGCCGGCCCTGGTGTGGTTTTCGGCGAGATGGCCATGATCGATAAAGGCGTTCGCACCGCTTCTGTTGTAGCCGTTACCGACGTAAAACTTGCAGTTCTCGGACCACGCAGCTTCGATCTTGCCATTGAGCAAATCCCCGGCCTGGCCAAGGTACTTTTGCAGAACATGTCCCGTCGTTTGCGGACGATGGACGAGCGCTTGGCTGCCGCTTAGAGGATGGTTTTGAAAGAGGCTTCGGGCCTTGCTTTTTCAGAGACGCCCGCTCTTCACGAGCGGGCGTTTCCATTCTCTCGGCTCTTACGCCCTAGAACAAGCGGTGGGTGCAGGTCTCGATTGGAGTGTGGTCGCTTGGATGGCACGTTGCGGTTCGGCCTGGGAAACCTGGGTGCAGCAGAGGGTGCAGCAAAAGGGTGCAGCAAAAGGGTGCAGCGAAGTTGTTTAGCCGAAGATGGATGCGGAGTCGCGGACGTCTTTGGCTAGGTCGCGGAAGGAGATGCCGTACTTTTTGCGGAGGGGGCGCGCGATGGTTGCGGCACCGCGTTTACGTTTGGGGTTCTCAACGGTGTAGAGCTGTTCCATAAGTTCACATGCTAAAGCCGGGTAGCGATTCTGCATTCGGTCGCTGAGGAGGAAATGTGCGGCTTTGCGGACCTTTTTGTGGTCTTGCAACACCCAACTGTTCTCAAGGCGAGTTTGATAGGCGCGCAGAGCTTGTGCAGATTGATCGCCGAGAGCAATGGATTCGTGGGCGGTTTCTGCCGCGGCCATGCCGGAGCCCATCGCGTAGTTCACGCCCTCTAGCCACAGTCCTGCCGCTAAACACATGGCGGCCGCGTCTCCGGAGATAAGCAGGCCATCGGAGTACAACGTCGGCATCATGTCATACCCGCCTTCGGGAATCAGATGCGCCGCATACTCCTTCACTTCGCCACCTTCAACGAGGGGTGCAATAGAGGGGTGATCTTTGATTCCTGCGATGATTTCTTCTGGACGGATCTTGGCTTTGGAAAGGCCGTCGAGCGAAAGCACGGCGCCGATGGAGATGGTGTCGCGATTGGTATACACGAATGCGCCGCCAGCGATACCACGGGTGCCGCCGACGATTTCAAAATCCGCACCCTCATCGCCCCGAACTCCGAAACGTGATTCGATTTCCTCGCGAGGGAGGGCCAGTACTTCCTTAACGCCGAGAGTGAAATGCTCTTTGCCGGTGTGCGGATACAGCCCGGCTTCTTTAGCGAGGAATGAGTTGACCCCGTCGCACGCGATGACGACCTTTGCTTGGAGTGTGCCGCCTCGATCGGTAGTGATGCCGTTGACAACGCCCCGCGGATTTCGGGTTAGTCCGGTGGCGGTGGTTGAGGTGATCAGCGTGGCCCCGGCGGCGACGGCTTTATCGGCAAACCATTTATCGAAATCTGGACGGAATGAGGTGAACCCGTTGTAAGGCGGCTTGCCCCAAGTGGTAGTGCGATAGTCGATGCATAGGCTCTGGTGATCCGTGAGCAACATGGTGCCGCGACGAGTGATCCAACGCTGTACCGGAATCTCATCCCACCAATTGGGCACGAGTTCATCAAGTATGCGTCCATAGATAACCCCGCCATACATGTTTTTGGATCCAGCGAACGGTCCGCGCTCAACCAAGCAAACGTTGCGTCCCTTCTTAGCTAACGTGAGTGCCGCCGCCGCGCCCGCAGGCCCCGCCCCGACGACGATTACATCGAAGTTCGCTACAGGATCAGTTGAAGTCTGAGAGTCGGGATTGTTGTCGGAGAATGCGTTCATAACCAATCCCCACGGTAGTTCGCCGTGCCGCGCCATCGCGCATTGAGCTTGTTGCTGATACTACGAGGAGTCGTCGTTCCCTGACTCGACCGTCCCATCTTTCGATGGTCGTTTCTCGGCTAGCCATTTCTCGTTCTTCTTCATTTCACGAAATTTCCAGTACCCAATAGGCACGCTTGCCAGTACAGATACAAAAACTTCACGCCTTCGTTCATATATCTCCGATTGGTAGAAGAATTGACGACCTTCACAGGTAATGAGCAGTGTTTAGGCCCAGCGGCGAAAATTCGCAAAGGCTGGATGAGTACTGAGCGTTGCATTCTTGCAGAGGGCTGCCGGGTTGAGCTTATTGCGGTTGATGTCGTAACCTGGCATGTTGAGATTGCTACCAAAATACCGAGGACGAACGACATGGCTGTAGCTGTAGGGAACGAAGGGCAGTCGGAGTTTTGGTCGGAAGTTGGAGGGCAGGCTTGGGTGGCGTATCAGGACCAAATGGATCGCCAGCTTTCGGTGGTGGGAACTGCTGCAGTGGCCGCTCTCGATGTGAAGCCGGGTGAAACGATTCTCGACGTGGGATGCGGATGCGGGGCGACAACGCTGGAACTTGGCGCAGCGGTGGGTGTAACGGGTCGCGTGGTTGGTCTTGACATCAGTGTTCCGATGACGCAACTGGCCACCCAACGCTTATTGCAGGCCGGCGTGCACCATGGCTCAGCGAGGCTTGGCGATGCGCAAGTGGCCACGGTCGAAGATGTGGATGGGCAAGTTGATGGGGTCTTCTCGCGTTTTGGTGTGATGTTCTTCGCTGATCCGTTGGTGGCCTTTACAAATCTTCGTGCACTTACGAAACCGGATGGGCGCTTAGCATTTGTCTGTTGGCAGGAAGCGCGCAAAAATCGGATGTTCAGTGATCTTGGGCGGGAGCTTGGCGAACTCTTCCCAAGTTCGTCTGCTCCTGATCCTTTTGCGCCGGGGCCTTTGGCTTTTGCCGACCCGGATCGGGTACGTTCGGTTCTTGATGGGTCAGGTTGGTCGCGTATCGAAATCGCCGGACACGTTGCCCCGATGCAGCTTTTCGGAACGACCGAATTTGATGTGGCTCTTGAAGGCAGCCTTCGCATCGGTGGTGCCGCCCGACTTCTTCAAGGCGCCAGCGCCGACATGATAGGCAAAGCCCGCGAAGCAGCCAAGCGCGTTCTCGAATCCCAGTGGACCGATCGCGGCGCCGTGGTTGACAGCGCCACATGGATCGTGACTGCGCATAACGAGTAAGAATTGATGCTGAACTTTTTCGGTGGCGATGGTTGACGTCAAAGTCCACCAACACGTGCAGAGAAAAACTCAATCAAGAGCGCGCGCGAACTCACGCGCGTTCAAACACAAAGGAGAGCAGTATGGCGCAAGGTTCGATGTCGGTTGAAGAACGAGAAGCGTTTCTCGCCGATGTGCATGTGGGAGTTTTGGCGATTGAACGCCCTGGGCGTGGGCCCCTCGCTCTACCCATTTGGTATCGGTTCGTTGATGGGATTGTCGAGATTGGTATGAGTGGAGATTCGCTCAAGGCGGAACTGTTGCGTGCTGCGGGCCGTGCGACGATGACTGTGCAAACCGAAACGCCACCGTATAAGTATGTGTGCGTAGAAGGTCCGGTCACGTTGATCAGCGAACAACGTGACGATTACGAAATGGCCAGCCGCTACCTGGGTGAGGAGATGGGTCGTTGGTATGCCAAAAACAACCCAAGCACCGCCTCTTCGGTGGTGGCGCAATTGGTTCCCCATTCATGGTCAACCATGGATTTCTCCAAGCTCATGGGGTGAATCGGCAACTGCGAATCTGACTACTCAGGCTTGGCTAGACGGGCGGTGAGAGCGTCGATTACCGCGTTGGCATCGGAAACTATGGCAAGATCAGCCATTGCCATCATGGGGCAGCTGGGATCGGTATTCACGCTTATTACATGGGTGGGGTCACCAAGACCCGAGGTGTGTTGGGTGGCTCCGGATATGGCGAAGGCTAGGTACAGTTCGGGGTGGACGTGAATTCCCGTTGTGCCGATCTGGCGTTCGAAAGGGATCCAGCCCGCATCGGAGGCCACTCGTGTGCCGCCGAGGGATGCACCGATCGCCGCGCCTATCGTACCCAATTGGTCGAAGCGTTCTTTAGACCGAAGTCCCTGCCCTCCACCGACGATTCGGACCGCTTCGGTGAGATCCATAGTTGCAGGATCAGGAGGATAGATCTCCGTGGTCTGCACCACTTGCGAACTAGTAAGCGTACCTATGGACACGTCGACTCGTTGTTGGTTCGTGGGCTCGGCTACTGAGGCGTAGCTAACACCATCAGCGGAACTAAGCCCACGGGAACCGGGAATGAAGGTAGCGACGAACGGCCCGGAAGAGTGGATTTCTTCG
>JAYUVJ010000044.1:0-9689 GCA_043754155.1 Acidimicrobiia bacterium | reverse complement strand
GCTAAGCCTGGGTCGGGTAGGTAATACTCGGCGGCCAGGATGCGGTAGCCGGTTTGGAATTCAGCGTATTCACCGGTGAGGGCGCTTGTGGTGAGGGGTAGACCTAATTGGCGAAGTGCATCTTTGTCGCGCTCGAATTGCCTTCGGAACGAGCCCTTATCATCGGGGTAACCGGGGACGCGTTCGTGTAATTCTTCAGCACTCAAGGCCCGCTCGGTGTTGAGCAGGGCGGCAGTGAGATTGAGTAGTCGTTCGATGCGGCTCACGGAAAAGGCAGGTTCTTCAAGGTTCGAGGGCCGAAGCCGCGGTGGTGTTGGTGCCGGTGTTGGAAGCCTGGCGTGGTAAACGTGCTGGAGCGAATGGAGATGCGTGATGGTGGAGCAGTTGGCGGCCCACTTGGTGCTCGATAAGAACTGAGCAGATCAGGAAATGGCAGTACTTGAGACTACGTGCGCGTGCACCCCTGCGGCGGCAGCAAAGGCGAAGAATGCACGATCGGACCCGGGCCCGCGACCCATCGACGTGATGGTTAGACCGTATCCATCGAGCATGGCGCCGGGATCACCCACTTCCACTCCAACCAACTGGTGGTTTTCGAGAGCAGAACCCAGGGCCGCTCGCACCGAATCCACCTCGTCGACAGGAACCGCTACCTGCGCGCCTTCACATAGTTCCAACACGGTTTTACCGTGGTGACTGATGCCGTGGTGTCGAGGTCGAGAGTCACCCGATGAGGCCCGGAGCGAAACAATGGGTTTAGCCCCCAGCCGACGCAATCCATCAACCAGCGGTGCCACCTCAATCGCCGTTGTCCCAAGCTTCGAGCCCGTGCCAACCACGCCTGGCCCCATCGAAACTGCGATCGCATCGGCCCTGAATTCACGCACGGCCACACCTACGCCGCTCAAGATGGTGACGGCTTCGCGTTCCCCACCAAAGGCGTGACCGGTAGTCACGGTGCCACACAGCAAGTTTTTGGTGCGCAATTCATGAACCAGGTCGCTGAAGGCCATGGGCAGGCTAGCCCCGTCGGTCATGACATAGGCCAAGCGTTTCGCCGTTCCAAAGCGCTTCGTGGATTCGGCAGCAAAGGCAGCGGCTGCAGTTCCCATTTGCGAATGCAATGAGCACAGGATGATCGGAATACCAGTGATATCCGTTGAGGTGGGATCAAACTCCTCGGCGGCACCAGTGTTGGTTTGCAGCGACGAGTACCGCATCTTCATGATGTGCCCGCCGCTGGGAATCTCCAAACTGGTGTTCCGCAAGTTCCAATGCACCACGTGCCAACCGCCAGTGCCCAAGCCCAGTTCAACCGCCGTCGTGTTACAAATCACTTGGTCGCCGGCGTGAACGTCGCCCGTTAGTGCCGTAAGGTTAAAGGCTCGGGCTAGCTCACCGTCAATCCGAACTTCCAGCCGCTGGAACCCCACTCGCTCCGACAGAATTTGCGTGACTACAGCAGTACGGAATGTGGTCACCAAATCACCCCCGTGTCCGGTCGCGTTTCTGTGAGCGCCCCTTAACCGACTGCCATTGCACTTCCGCAGGTTCCCCCAAGCATTCGACTTGGGTTGTTCGATTCATCGCTCGTTTCGTAAGCGCTCCGTTCACCCAAAGGCTACAGCGAGGCAATGAGCTTCTCCACCCGTTCGTCTTTGGATTTGAACGGGTCTTTGCACAGCACCGTGCGTTGCGCTTGGTCGTTCAGCTTGAGGTGTACCCAATCGACGGTGAAGTCGCGCTTCTTCTCTTTGGCCGCCTTGATGAAGTCGCCACGCAGTTTTGCTCGGGTAGATTGCGGCGGCGTTTCGATAGCCGTGTCAATGGCTTCATCCGTGCACATACGTTCCACCAGGCCGCGTTGTTGCATCCGGTAGTAAACTCCACGCTCGCGGTGAATGTCGTGGTATTGCAAATCCAGCAGACCAACTCGGGCGTGGCTGAGCGGTATGTCGTGACGGGCTCGGAACGCTTCGATGAGTTTGAATTTAATGACCCAGTCGATTTCACGGTCAAGGGTCATTGGGTCTTTTTCCAGGGCTTCCATGCAGTGCTTCCACATGCCGAGCGCTCTGGTTTCTTCTTCGGGAAAGCCTTTGGTTTGAGCGTATTTGAGGGCCCGGTTGAGGTATTCACCTTGGATATCGAGGGCACTGGCTTCGCGTCCGTTGGCGAGGCGAACCTTGCGGGTACAGGTCATGTCGTGGCTGATTTCGCGGATGGCTCGGATAGGGTTTTCCAACGTGAGGTCGCGCAACACCACGCTCTCGTCTTCGAGCATGCGCAACATAATGGCCGCCGCACCCACCTTGAGAAAGTTGGTGTACTCGCTCATATTGGAATCACCCACGATTACATGCAGCCGACGGTATTTCTCGGCGTCGGCGTGAGGTTCATCGCGGGTGTTGATGATGGGCCGCGATCGGGTGGTGGCTGAACTTACGCCTTCCCAAATATGTTCTGCGCGCTGAGTAACGCAGTACACCGCACCCCGCGCCGTTTGGAGAACTTTTCCAGCTCCGGCATAAACCGAACGGGAGACGAGAAAAGGTATAAGAACATCGGAATAGTGGTTGAGATCGTCGGCCCGGCTGGTGAGGTAATTCTCGTGGCAGCCGTAGGAGTTACCGGCCGAATCGGTGTTGTTCTTGAACAGGTAGATGTCACCCTTGATCCCCTCTTCACGCAACCGGGCTTCGGCCGATTCCAGCAGCGATTCCAAGATCCGTTCGCCAGCTTTGTCATGGGTGACGAGATCCAATAGCGAGTCACATTCCGGGGTGGCGTACTCAGGGTGCGAGCCCACGTCGAGGTACAGCCGTGCTCCGTTTTCTAGGAACACGTTGGAGCTTCGGCCCCACGAAACCACCCGACGGAACAGGTACCGGGCCACTTCATCAGGGCTGAGCCTTCGTTGCCCTCGCAAGGTGCACGTAACACCGTATTCGTTCTCCAACCCAAAGATGCGCCGTTCCATATCCGCACCTTATAGCCAAGCCCACTGCTGTACGTGCATCGACCACACGGACCGCTAAGCCCACCATCGCGTCGCCGGTTCCAAAATTCCCCGCACACGACGTAAAGGGATCCTCTCGGTGCAGTCCAGACGTCTACGGTTCAGTGATTGAAGGATGCGGTCGTCGTCTCCGTCGTTGCTGAAGAGGGCTAGCACAATCGACACTTGTTTGAATGGCGGCGATCAATTTCGCGGAAAGTCCACAGAGTCTTGACACCCCAGGTCAAAAGGTGGACTCCGAAGCTCAGGTTCGCCTTGGAGCGGAGAGCACGAGTATTTGATCGTCAATCGTGAGATTTGGGTCGCTATCTCGTTTGGGGTTCACGACTACTTCTCCGCTGGCACTTCGACGAAATCCCATAGCGCTATCGCCAATGGCCGAAGCGGTGGCAATGATTTGGCCGAAGGTCGTGGCTTGTTCCGCTGAGTAGTTGACAGCAGGCATTAGGGCAATGGTGCACCCGTCGGAGTCAAAGAGATCGGCGAAAACTTTGTTAAGTGCATGGCGTTCCGAGAGCTGAGCCAACATCAAGCTCGTGAGCTCATCGGACACTATGAAGTCGTCGGCTCCGGTCGCTTCTGCCAGGGCCGCATGACGTTGATCCAGCAGCTCAGCAACCATGCGCACTCGGCCGATGTCTAGCCGTTCTCGCACCCGATGGAACGCCAACAAGGTGAGTAGCGTGCGGGCATCAGCCTCTTCAATGGAAAGGTTCTTCCGGTAGCCCAAAACGATGACTTCATCGAAGGCTTTCCGGGCAGCGTGTTCCGCAATGCGTTCAGGTCCTCCCGAGAGTTCTGCCACTACTACCGTCATGATTTTGGGGTCGATCGAGGATCGGACGACAGCGACATCAACTTGCTCGGGGTCAATAAGAATTTCTACGGTCGTATGCGCACCGAGGAATTCATCGAGTTCCATAACTACTCGGGGTCCAAGATCACTCCAACCCACCACGATGATTCTGCGCCTTGCCGGTTCCTCAGTAGATCGTGCGTGAACAGTTAGAGCGGCTGCGGTAATGAAGCCAGTGAACGTGAAATCCGAATCGTCGGAGGCCACGCCAATGAGTTGGTCGCCAGCTTCGAGAATGGTGTGTGCCGGTGGGTTCAGTTCCACGGTTCCGTTTGCCCGCAGACGACCCATGAGGGTGCAGGCGGAAAATCCCAGTTGCGCTTCAGCGTAGGTGTGGCCGGTTACCTCTGAAAACGGGGCAAAGTAGATCTCGTCGCCGTCAAAGTCCAACAGCTCGTGGAAGACCGTGCTGAGTCCGCGTTGTCGACAGGCCTGAGCAGTGAGTTCAGCCACAATGTCATCGGAATTCACCGTCACCAGCTGCTTGCCGATTAATGACGATAACGAAGCAGCCGTGTCGCTATCAGAAATTTCTGCCACGACATGGGAGGTACTCAGTTTAGGATCGATGGCTCGCAGCGCCAACAGGGTTTTTACCGTGGCCGCTGCCCCTCCAGTGCCCTCCACGATCACCACAGAGCGACAAGCCTGGTAGTTCACCAGCCCAAGGTTGGCTAAATCGGAAGGGTCACCGCGGCGACAAACAACTCGCGTCCCTCGTGTGTCTTGGATGGCATCACGAAGCACTTCCTCCATGACATCCTTTTCTTCCAACGCCAAAATGACCACGGCAGCGTGCTTACGGCTCTCGTTGGCAATCGTAAGCTCACGCACGATTGCTGGAACACGCTCCGACCAACCCAAAATCAGCGTGTGGTCACTTTCCAAGACCGCACTACGGCCCTTGCGAAGCTCTTCAATGTTTTGATCAACTGTGGTGGCAATCAAGCCAATCAAGCTGCCGGCGATGAAAATGCCAGCCAACGTGACCAGCAAGGTAAGGATTCGTGTCCACCAGTTGGTATCACCTGCGAACGAGCCCGAATCGAGCACACGTAAGAGTGACTGCCAGAACGCCTCGAACGGCCCGAGACTCTTCCCGCCAGCAACCCCGCTCAACCCGGTAAGGGTCAAAATAACGGCGGACACTAAAATAATCATCAACGTCAGCAGGCCCAACCAGCCAACAACAACCCAGGGACCCTTCGCTAATGCGGTATCGAACCGGTAACGAAGCTTCTTGGCGAACGACGCTGCAGGAGTCGCTTGGCGTTTCCCTTCGGAGAACGGCGCCTGAGAGGTGGATCCTGGGTGATTCATAAGGGAAGAGACCCTAGAACACGGATTCTTCGCTCATGCAGTCTAGGCAACATTTTAGTTTGGGGACTAGAGCTCAGAGGCAAAGCACTGAGAACACTCTGCATCGACGAACTGCACCCCACCAACACCGAGTTCACTAAAGCCAGGCACTTCAGAGAAAACCCACCTGCATCGGGTGCTCCTCGAAAGCCTTAGCGGTCGTTAGCAACTACGCCAGGTCATTGCCAGTCGGGATGGTTCGAAGCTCAGCTAGGGATAGGGCGAGGCGTTCAAGCGCCTCGTGTTCCCCATCGGTAATCCGTTCAACGAAGCTCGATGGCCACTCGCCCATGGACGCAGCTATGGAATACAGTTCGTCGGTCACACTGCCTTCGCCGAGGCGCAATACCAGGATCAAGCAATGGCAGATGGCTTCGTCGAGGGCTTCGGGGGAACCTTCGCTAACGGCATGGAGAAGCTCTTCGGCGTTGCGTTTAGTGAGGCGAACCAACCGGTCCCGGTCGATCGGAGCACGGCTAGCCAAGGAGTGCCGTTAGCGCGTCGCCATCAATTCGACGAAAGGTGCGGCGTTGCGTGCCACGTTCAAGCACGGCAACCTCAAGTTCCCGCTCGCTAAGTTTGCGATCCGGACCTGCCAAGGCAGCAACGGCAACCTGCACCGCAGCGCCAAGCGCCATTCCTTCGGAATATCCAGCCTTCATGCGCTCAGCCAAAGCTTCAGCTTCGCCACCTAAAACGGTGAAGCCCTCTTCGTCCATCACGGTGCCGTCGTACAGCAGATGGAACAGGCGATCGTCGCCCGGTTCCAAGCCCACTTCAGCGACCACGATTTCCACCTCAAGCGGCTTCATTTCATGGGTAAACACTTGCCCGAGCATTTGCGCGTAACTGTTGGCCAGGCTGCGAGCATCCACGTCTTCGCGGCTGTAGTTATAACCCTTCATATCCGCGGCGCGCACACCAGCAATACGAAGCGAATCGAATTCGTTATAGCGGCCCACGGCAGCAAATGCTATGCGGTCATAGATTTCCGACACTTTGTGCAGGGTCCGCGAATGGTTCTCCGCCACGATCAAAATACCGTCGGCATAACTCAAACCACACAGCGAACGACCACGGGCGATGCCTTTGCGGGCGTAATCGGCCCGGTCCTTCATGACCTGTTCCGGCGATACGTAATAGGGCATGCTCATTTGGCACCTCCGCGAGTTCCACGAGCCGAACGAGCAGCCGGAGCACCGTCACTCGCCTGGGCACCCGAGGTTCCGGCCCCAGAGCCACCACCATTACGAGTAGCCGTTCGCTGGGCAATCAACGACGCAAATCGAGCGCTGATATCGGCCTCATCAATGTCGTTATAGCCATTGTTAGTTATCGAGGCCACGGTTGGATAAATCCCGCGAATGGCATCGGGACCACCGGTAGCTGAATCCTCGTCGGCCGCCTCAAAGAGCGCAGCGAGCGCAAGTTCAACGGCATCGTTGAGACTGATGTCAGGCCGCCACTGTTGTTTAATTAGCATGCGCGCATAGGTTCCGCCGGAGCCGGTTGCGTGGAATTCCATCTCTTCGTAGCGGCCGCCGGTGATGTCGTAATTGAAGATGCGGCCCACCTGTCGACGAAGGTCATACCCGGCGAAAATCGGTATGACTACCATTCCTGCTTGCATCGCCATGGGCAGGTTGTTGCGAATCAGATTGGCTAGCCGGGTGGCTTTACCTTCCAAGGAAAGCTGTACGCCTTCGACCTTTTCGTAATGCTCAAGTTCCAGCTGGAATAGCTTCACCATTTCGGCCGCTACACCAGCAACACCGGAGATGGAAACGCCAGAATGTCGGTCGGCTGGGAACACTTTTTCCATACCGCGGTGCGCTATCACATTGCCTGCGGTAGCTCGTCGGTCACCGGCCATAATGACCCCGTCGGCATAGCGAAGGGCCACAATCGTGGTGGCATGCGTGAGCGGACCAACATGGTCAACGCCGTCGGCGGTCAACGTGGGCACAGGAGCAAACAGCCCTTGGGTGCGAAGCAATTGATGAAAGCTTGCGCCGGGGTCGTTGTTGGTGAATTGCGGAAGCGTCATGTGTTCTCTTGCAGATTTTTTTAGTGCGGGTGGGAACGAATTGAAATGGAACAAGCGCGGTGCAAACCCGCACGGTTTTGAGCACCGGGCCAGAAGCCAGCAACCCGAAACCCCCAATTGGGAGCCTACGGGAGGACCGAGTTACTGGCCGCCCTTTTGTACGTAGGACTTTACGAATTCCTCCGCATTGGTTTCGAGCACTTCATCGATTTCGTCGAGAAGATCATCGAGTTCTGCCTTAATTTTTTCGCCCTGCTTGGCTGCTGCGGCGCCGGTAGAAGTGCTGGTAGTTTCCGTGGAGGAATCGCTTTCACGGTCTCTTACGGGTTTTCGGATTTGTTCACGTTCAGACATTTTGGGTTCTCCTTCAAGCACCAAGTCGAGCTAAGAGATCGGCAGGTGTTACACAACCTTCTAGCAGGGAATCGACCATTGCGGCGGTGCCTTTGAGCGGTTCCATCATGGGTACACGGCGTAAAGGGTCGGTGCCCAGGTCAAACACCATGGAATCCCAATTGGCCGAAGCTACAGAACTTGCAAATCGTTGCAAACATTTGCCCCGAAAGTACGCCCGAGTTTCCCGCGGGGGTTCAGTAACTGCCTCTTCAATGGCCACCTCATCGAGCAAGGTCTCGCTACCAACCCTCTGCGAAAGAGATTTTTCCGGACGCAAATCGTGGAACTGCAGATCGATAACCCGGAGCCGAGCATCTTTCCAATCACAGCCATGGCGATCGCGATACCCGTTAATAAGCCGGCCTTTGGCGACCCAGTCGACCCAGTGGGCCACGCTGAGCGGATCGGTTTCGAGCCCCTCCAGCACGGTTTCCCAGCGGGCCAAAATGTCTTTGCCGACGGCTTCGCCGATGGATTCCATTCCTTCTGAATCAGCCCATTCCGTGGCCAACCGGAAGTACTCCCACTGCAACTCAATAGCGGTCATTCTCCTGCCATCGTGAAGTTGCACCGTTTGGGTTAACGACGGATCGTGACTGATCCTTCGCAGAGCCAATACGGGATCCACGATGCCAAAGTTCTGGTCTTTAAAGACCCCATCTTCAATCATCGACAACACGATCGACGTTGTCCCCAGCTTGAGATACGTGGCCACTTCGCTCATATTGGCATCGCCGACGATCACATGCAGCCTGCGGTACTTTTGGGAATCAGCGTGGGGCTCATCGCGGGTGTTGATGATGGGCCGCTTCAGAGTGGTTTCCAGACCCACCTCTTCTTCGAAGAAATCAGCGCGCTGACTAATTTGGTACGTGACATCAGAAGACCCAGGAAGCTCAGCGCCAACCTTGCCCGCACCACAAAACACCTGACGGGTCACGAAAAACGGGATCAGATTGTTAATGATGTGGGGGAACGGAAGCCGTCGGTCCATGAGGTAGTTCTCGTGCGTGCCGTAGCTGTTGCCCTTGCCATCGGAATTGTTCTTGTAAACCACAATTTCTTGGGAAGGCGGAAGCGCATCCTTAGCCGCCGCCATGGCTCGAAGCATTACCCGCTCCCCTGCTTTGTCGAACAGCGTGGCACTCAGCGCATCGCGGCACTCGGGGCTGGAGTACTCCGGGTGGGCGTGATCTACATAAAATCGAGCGCCGTTGGTAAGCACCGCGTTGACTAGATGGGTTTCCACCTCGGGAGGCATTGAGCCACCTTGGGACCAACCGCGCGCATCGTTGCCGGGCATCTCATCGTCAAAATCCCACGACACCCGTGACCGCTCATTGCTGCCCCGGCCCAGCGACTGCACGTAAGCGTTCACCAACAAGCTTGAGGACTGGATGGGATTGGCATCACGCGCGCCGGTAACCACGATCCCGTATTCCGTTTCAATCCCCAAAACCTTTGCCAACGCCATGTGCAGCCTCCTCCCCCCGACCCTACGCCCCATTCCGCCCGTCAGCACAACATCGTCTGCTTGTCACCAAATCCCACACGCGTCCGCCGATCACCCTCCCCCTCTCACCGCGAGCGAAATACTGCCAGCGTGACCAAATACTGCGTCAGCATTCCGTCGCGCAGACACCCAACCAAACACACGCCAACCAAATCAACGGCCACGTCCAAAATCTCAAAAGCCATCGCTTCGCACCCGCAAGAGCCGGACAGATAGTGGACCCCGTGACCAGCTGGTGCCACGTTGACCAGGTGGTGCGTCAGCCATCCGTCACGGTGGCACCCACTGGTCACAAGTAGTTCAGCCCCTTCTCAAACCCTCTCAACTTCAGCGTCGGCGGGCCGGGACTCGTTCAAGCGCCTCCGCTCTCGCATCACGGGAGGAGTCGACCACAAGAAACTCGTTTTCCTTGTAGGAGACGGTGATGCCAGCAATAGTCGGTGTTCCGGAGTTCCGCAGACGCGAAATCAGCTGCACAATCTCCGTTGCTGCAGCCACC
>JAYUVJ010000043.1:0-6400 GCA_043754155.1 Acidimicrobiia bacterium | reverse complement strand
TTTACTGGCTTTGTCACGAGAGCGACTTCTTGAGCCGTTTCGCCCTCCTTTCGAAGTCCAGATAAGGAACTTTGCAACCGACCGCGGATGCCAGCCCTGCCCTGGTTTGCGACTGGTGTGATCACGGAATCGAGAGGCGGATCGTCGCTAGAGTTTTCGCCGGAAGCAACGGATGCGTTCACTAGTGCGATGGCACTTTCTGAAACAGCACGCTGTGCACTTAGCAATGCTTCGCGGCCGGTAGCGGGGTTTTCAATGCAGCCAAGCCAACGGTTGAGACCCATCCGCCCAACGCATTCTTGGTTGCAGCTTAAGCACAACCTCGTATCATCATGCTCACCTGCCTGGGCTTTGCGCACAAAATCGGGATCAGCAATTTGTGCGCGCACAGCGCCAACAAGATCACAGTGCCCGTCGGCCAAGGCCCGTTCTGCTTGGATGGGATCCTTGAATCGGCCCACTCCTACGACGGGAATATCGACCGCACGGCGAATGGCATTGGGAATGAACAATGCGTATCCCGGCGGAATATGCATCGAGGCTTCGATCATGAACAACGTGGCTGTGGCTACGCCGATCGAGGTGTTGATGTAATCGACCTTGCCGGTAGCTTCAACAATGCGTGAGATGGCCACCGCTTCGTCAATGGTGGTGCCGCCTTCGATCAATTCGTCGCCGCAGAGCCGAACGCCCAGAGCGCGGGTGGGGCCGATGGCTTCGCGAACCACATCGATAATTTCGGTTAGCAAACGTGCACGGTTTTCTAGCGAGCCGCCGTAATGATCTGTGCGCGTATTGGTTGCGCCGCTGAGGAATCCGCGAACAATTGAGGAGTGGGAACACTGCAGTTCCACGCCATCGAATCCACCTTCGGCACAGTGCCCGGCCACGATTGCGTAACCGGCCACAATCTCAGCAATTTCGCGGACGTTCACGGCTTTAGGAACTTCGCGAAACAGTGGATCAGCAACCGGCGAAGGTGCCCAAACCGGTAAGCGCGAATACATTGAGCTGGCCTGTCCGCCATTGTGATTGATCTGGGCGAAAATCGGTGTGCCGTGACGGTGGACGGCTTCGGTAATACGCTTGTAACCGGGGATCACGTGGCGATGAAAGCCGTGAATCAATTTCTCGTATGGCCAATCGGTGGGATGAGTGGAGTGTTCCTCGGTAATAATCAGCCCCGCACCTCCGCGAGCCCGGGCCTCGTAATACGCAGCGTGTTGCTCGGTGGGCAAACCATCCTCGGCGTAGTTGGTGAGGTGCGCACTAAACACCACCCGATTCCGGACGGTAATTGGCCCTAGCTGCAACGGCTGAAACAAATAGCGATACTTCCCCACGTCTTCCAGTCTCGCACCTGGCATCGAGTGGAGGTAATCGTTGGTTTTGCGGCTCGGTAGCCGTAGCCCGTGGTCTAGACCGGCACTACCAGTTCGAGTTGACCGCAAACGGTGCACCGGAACGCAAGAATGTCGTGACGAGATTTCCCGGAGACCTTTGTTCTGCCGAGCAACCCGGTTTCAATCGGCCCAGGAATCAGCGGCCACGCATCAATGTTCTGCCTGATCTTCGATGAACCCCTGTTGTAACGGGCTTTGGTATCTGAGGCAGGTGCTTGGGAGTTCCATCGTTTTTTCCGAGGGTTATTTGAACCTCGCGGTCTGAACTTACAGTTTTTGGGCGGATCGGCGGCCTTCGAGGATGGCTTCGTGGATGGTTCGAGGGGCTACGCGGTCGCCGGCTTGGAGGTACATCTCGCTGGGGTCTAGGAGGGTGTTGGGGAGGCGGTGGCCGCAGGCGATGAAGGTTTTGCAAGCAATGGTGGTTTGTACGCCGCTGAAACGATCCTCCACCAGAACTTCGGTGGCCGAAACGTTGCGCACAAGGGATCGTTTGATGAGGTTGACACCACCGCCGTGCAGACGGGGTTGGGAAGGGGCGAGATCGCCGGTGAGGGCCAGCTTTTCACCGACAAGCAGATCGGGGGTTACCAGCGTGACCCTATGCATGAAGCTAGGAGCATTTCCTGCATTTCCTGCTGTTCCTGCTGTTCCTGCGTTGTCCTGGCTGTCGTCGTTGGCGAGAAGCTCGGCGATGGAAATTGCGATTGGACCGCCAATCGGGTCCCAGATGACGACGGGGCCCATAGAGATTTTCTCAACTAACGAAGGGTTGCCAAGGAGATCGGCGGCGTGGTGGATGTTGGCATTGGGCTCTGTGGTGAACGGCAAGTTGCCCCTGGTTGCGCCGGTGGCCACAATGACCTCACCAGCGGCCCGTAACTCCGCAAGCCGACGGTTGCTGACGGTTTCGTTGCACCGCACGGTTACGCCTAACACGACCAGTTCGCTGATGAGCCAATCCACGATGGTGTGAAGCCGCGCTCGCCCAGAACCACGAGCCGCAGCAACAACGATTCCGCCAAGTGCGGGCGATGATTCAATCACGGTGACCGCAAATCCGCGCAACGCACCGACACGGGCCGCTTCCATGCCAGCAACGCCACCGCCGATGATAGTAAGCACACGTTGATTGCTCGGTTGAAGGGAAGCAGGAACTGGTTGGTCTTCGGTTTCATGGCCGGTGAAAGGATCGACCACACAGGTGACAATCGGCGAACGATTATCGCGAACCTTGCAGGTTTGATTGCATAGTAGACAAGGTCGTATGCGTGCAGATTGATCATGGCGAAGCTTGCTGACCAACTCGGCATCAGCTAATTGTGCCCGGGTCATTTCCACGCCATCGCTGGCCTCGGAATCAAGCGCCCATTCCGCTTGGCCCCAATGGACAATCGAGCCTTGAGCAAAGACGGGAATTTGAAAGCCCGCTGCGCGCAACTCCGTCCGCACCTTACGGGCTAGATCGATGCCGAATCCTGGCTCGATATGGCCATCGGGTTGGGTGGCCCAGGTAGTGTAAATCGAACCGCGGACCACCGTAATCAGATCAACGTAGGGGGCCAACTCCACGGCGATAGCGGCACCGGCTTCGGGGACAAGGCCCGCCCATGGGGCCATCTCGTCGACACACAAACGCAACGCCACAATGCTGGTTGGGCTGGTTGGGCTGGTTGGGGCGTTTGGGTCTTGCTCATCTACGGCTTGGCGAACAGCGGTGAGGACCTCACGGGCGAAACGGGTGCGATCTGTACCGTATTCGTCGCTTCGCATATTAGTAAGTCCACTGAGAAACTGGCGGATTAACGAATTCTGTCCGGCGTTGATTTCTACACCGTGGAGCCCTTGAAGCCGGGCGTGTTTTGCTGCTGCGGCGAAGCCTTGGATTACTGCGTTGATATCGGCCTGTTCCATGATTTTGGGAACTTCACGCGAAGCCACCTCAGGCACTGCCGACGGGGCCCACAATTCCCGCTGACTCCAATGACTCGTACCCTGCCCACCAGAATGGCCAAGCCCGGCAAGCACCACACAGCCGGTTCCGGTGGCACGAACTGCATCGCCAATAGAACGCCAATTGGGGACGGTAGGAATGTTGGCTGTAGCGGTTGTAGCGGTTGTAGCGGTTGTAGCGGTTGTGGTGGCTGTGTTGGATGAGCTGGCTGTGTTGGATTTGCCGGATGTCGTAGCTTCGGTGGAGTTGCAGAGGGCCGCGCGTTCGTAGGGCCAGTCGCTGGGGTGCACCGAAGCCTCTTCGGTCACGATGATTCCGGTACCGCCCAGGGCTCTGCGGGCGTAATAGGCCACGTGACGGTCGGTGAAATCGCGATGGCGACCAAGGTTGGTTTCATGCGGGCCAAACATCACCCGGCTGGGCGCAGCACTTGGCGTAAACGATGGAGCGCGGGACTGTGGCGCCTCAGGGTGGGGCGAGGACGAAACTGAGGATTGCGCCAGTGAAGAGGCCGCCGGATTAATCGCTAGTTCACCTTCGCCACGGAAATGGGTAGGACGGCCGAGCGGTAGGGGTTGCAGCAACTTCACCCCAGCATCCTGCCCGATGTTTCACCCAAATCCGAAACGGCCCGCTCGAATATTTCCGATATCCAGGGTCACGTCAATGTGGATGTTCTGTAGAGACTTCGGAATTTCACCACTCAAACTGAACAGGAAATACTTCTTTCTCAATAGTGAGCGGAAAGTTACTGGGCCGGGTTGAGTAGCCAGCGGAAGGCGAGGGAGCGTTCGTAGACCACGCTGCGGTGGAGGTCAGCCGGTGCAGGTTGGCCGACGGGCACACTCAGGGCAATAGCGTTTAGGGCGAAAGCCACATCGGCAGCATCAAGGATTTCTTTCGCGGCTCGTGCTTCCCCGACGGATCGATCCGACGGGGTGCTTGCAGTCCCATCCTGGCGGCCACGAATTTCTGGCTCGTGCTTATTGTTGTCTGAGGCGCCAGCGAGTCTTGCTTTTCGGGCCGCTGCGTTTTGGCTGTCTGGCTGAAGAACCAGTTGCACGCAACGCTCCACGGCCTTGGCTGGATCGGAGGCATCGGCTGGGAAGCCCAAATGCTTCATGTGTCCCAGGGCCCAGAGCAATGCGTTGAGTGCTTCATAGCGCCACGCAAACTGCACGTCAGTTGATTCGGTTGAGGCCTCATCGAGGATGTAATTGTTCTCGGCCACACTCACGTGTTCCCAAACTTCGTATGCATCAGCAAAGGCAAACACTTCACGTAACGTGAGCCCCTGGCCTTTGAGCGAAAGCAAGCAAAACACTTTGGCCTTGCCCACTATCTCTGCTGTTGTGGCCATAATTGAAGTGGCTTCGAGGGGAATACTAAGCGTGCTTAGATCCGTTTCAATGCCCCACAATTTGAGATACCCAATGGTGCGTTTGCGACGACGTTGCGCCTCGGTGAGCACCACTTCTTCGGCGGTGCTCGTTGGGATTTTAGCCTCGTCGTCGACAGGAAATTCTTCGTTAATCATTTGATTCGTTCACTTAGTAATAGATCGGACCGACTGATTGTTTATCCAAGCAGAATCCACCGGGTGCGAATGAACAACTCGGCCCGGCGGCACCTGATGCATGGCAAAAAAGAAAGGAGAACTACACCGATATGGGTTTGCGGCCCAGCGTGATCTTGACCGGCTTGGAATGATCAGGTGAAGGGACAGGTTTGATCTCTGCGGCCGCAGCAATACGAGCAAGTTCCTCATCGGCATTTCCCCATACACACTCAGGATCGGGGCCGTCGAGCGGTAGGCCGGTAAAGAATTTGGCGGCCATGCATCCACCCTGGCAGGCATCATAGGAACCGCAAGATCCGCACGCACCGGGGGAGGAGGGTTCACGAAGCGAAAGGAACAAGTCGCTCTGCTTCCATACCTTTGCGAAACCACCATCATCACGCACCGAGCCAGCACGGAACTCATCGTGAATGACAAAGGGGCATGCGTACACTTCGCCGACTGGATCGATCAAACACACAATACGTCCGGCACCGCAAAGGTTCAAACCGGGGAGTGATTCGCCAAGGGCCGACAGATGAAAAAACGAGTCGCCGGTGAGGACGTTTGGCCGGGTAATGATCCAGTTATACAGTTCGCGTTGCTGTGCGTTGGTGGGGTGAAGCTGATCCCATGTGTCGGCGCCACGACCGGCTGGGCGCAAACGTGTGAGCCTTAATTCGGCTCCGTATGTTGCGGCAAGGGCCTCGAAATCATCCAGCTGTGAAACGTTGTGCCGGGTCATCACGACGCTGATTTTGAACTGCCCAAAGTTTGCAGCCTTGAGATTATCCATCGCACGAATGGCCATGTCCCATGAACCATCACCGCGGACGGCATCATTGGTTTCACGGTTGGCACCATCGAGCGAAATTTGTATGTCCACATAGTCTGAACCGGCGAGTCTTTGCGCTGCCGCTTGATCGATACGCGAACCGTTGGTGGAGAACTTCACGCCTACGCCACTAGCAACGCAGTACTCGATGATTTCGAAAAAATCGGGCCTAATCGTGGGTTCCCCGCCACCGATATTGACGTAAAACACCTGAAGTTTCGCTAGTTCATCCACAACTACTTTGGCCTCAGCCGTGCTCAACTCGCCCGGGTCACGTCGGCCCGAACTAGAAAGGCAGTGGATGCACGCCAAGTTGCACGCGTAGGTGAGCTCCCACGTAAGACAAATTGGGGCATCGAGCCCACTCTTGAGTTGTTCAACCAATGCAGCCATGCTCCAAAGCTACACGCGCCCAGTCAATTCATCTGAGGGTCCTTTGTTCTGAAATCGTTGGTCACAAAACCGGCCCGTCCAGAAGGAATTCATCCCATCGAGGTGGGCACGGGGACGAGCATGTCGGATTGGGCGAGCGATTCAAGGGCGGCGAGGTATTTGGGGCGGGATCGTTCGGTCAGGCCGGCTGCGGTGAGGGCATCGTCGAGGGTTGAGTAGCTGCCGAGGTCGCGAACTAGAGCGACCATGCGCGGTGA
>JAYUVJ010000042.1:0-2667 GCA_043754155.1 Acidimicrobiia bacterium | reverse complement strand
CCCTCCGTAACGAGGAACTTCTCGGCCTCACTCCAATCGATCTTGCGGGGCATTGCATGGGCGGAATGATCGCAGCCGAAATGGCCGGGCTTGCTCCCTCGCTAGTCGCCCATTTAGTGTTGCTGAACCCTCTGGGCCTATGGATCGACACTCACCCCATCCCCGACATTTTTGCCACGCTCCCCTACGAATTTGCACCGCTGTTGTTTCATGATCCCACCAAGGGAACGGCGCACCTTATTGGCCAAACCGATTGGAACGACACCAAAGCCATCGAGATCTTCCTCGTGGCCAATGCCCGTCGACTGGGTACCGCAGGCAAGATCCTGTTTCCCATTCCAAATCGTCGGCTCTCAAAACGCCTTTACCGCGTAAGCACCCCCACTGCGCTGGTTTGGGGGACTTCCGACAAGCTCGTCGCACTTGACCCCTACGCCACTCGCTGGAACGAACTAATCCCCCACGCGCAGTTCATTCCCATCGCCGAAGCTGGCCATCTCCCCAACCTCGAACAACCCGTCGCGACCGCCACCGCAATCAAAGAATTCCTCGCCCACTAAACCGCGACACTCACCCTTCGCAGTGACCGATTCACGTTGCACCTAGCAACCCGAAAGTCACCCACTGAATTGCGGACTGCTCAAGACCAAGCGACGATGGAGCCATGACAAAACCGCCACTTCGTGTCGCAAACTGTTCGGGCTTCTACGGCGACCGCATAACGGCTGCCAAGGAGATGGTCGAGGGCGGGCCGATTGATGTGCTGACAGGTGATTGGCTAGCGGAACTCACCATGCTGATTCTGGCCCGCTCCCGCAAAGGCGGAGTTGGAGGCTATGCCCGAACCTTCGTTACTCAAATGGAACAGGTGATGACTACTTGTCTTGAAAAGGGCATCAAAGTGGTCACGAACGCCGGAGGACTTGATCCCCAAGCTTGTGCCGACGCGGTCGCGGCAGTGGCCGCAAAACTTGGTGTCTCCCCCAAAATTGCCTATATAACCGGGGATGATCTTCTTCCCCGATGGAATGATCTGCGCGCAGATGGTTACGCCTTTACCAATTTTGATACCGGTGCAGAGTTGGGCGACCGAACCCCTATGACTGCCAATGCCTACTTAGGAGGATGGGGTATCGCCGAAGCACTCCGACAGGGGGCGGACATCGTTATTGCCGGACGAGTAACCGATGCTGCCGTGGTCGTTGGTCCCGCCGCGTGGTATCACGAGTGGAAACGCGACGACTGGGATCAACTGGCCGGAGCTGTGGTTGCTGGCCACATTATTGAATGCGGATGCCAAGCCACTGGCGGCAATTACAGCTTCTTCACCGAAGTGCCCGGCTTGGAACACCCAGGGTTTCCCATCGCCGAAATCGCAGCCGACGGATCCTGCGTCATCACCAAACATGAAGGTACCGGTGGATTAGTAAGCGTAGGTACGGTCACCGCGCAACTCCTCTACGAAATTCAAGGTGTGCGGTACATCAACCCCGATGTCATCACTCGATTCGACACCATATCTGTGAGCCAACAAGGCCCCGATCGCGTGTTGGTAACTGGCACACGCGGCGAGCCAGCTCCCCCTACAACCAAGGTGTGCATCAATCTCGACGGGGGCTACCGCAACACCATGAGCTTCTGCCTCACCGGACTTAATATTGAAGCGAAAGCCGAGTTGGTTGAAAGAACGTTCTGGGGAAACCAAAACGGTGGCCGTGAATCCTTTGCCCAAGCTACAACCCGTCTCATCCGCTCCGACAAAGACGATCCAGCTTCTAACGAAGAGGGAGTTGCGCTGCTGAGCTTCACGGTCAAAGATCCCGACGAACGGAAAGTTGGACGAGCGTTTGCCAATGCAGGCGTCGAAATGGCCCTGTCCTCGTATCCCGGTATGTTTGGAACCGGCGCCCCCTCAGCAGCGCAGGCATACGGGGTGTACTGGCCGGCGCTGGTCCCGAATGAATTATGCCCAAGTGTTGTCCATCTTGACGGTCGAAGCACAACAGTAGAAGCAACCGCGGCCGTTTACCCTCCCGTCGACATCGAGCCGGGCACGTTGAATGCACAGGCAGGCCCCACCCAGAATGGCAACAGCGGTACAAATACCACGCGGGCGCCCCTGGGACGATTGATTGGTGCTCGATCCGGTGATAAGGGCGGAAACGCCAATATAGGTGTGTGGGTGAGAAACGACGAAGAGTACTCCTGGATGTCGAGCTTTCTCACGCCCGAAAAGATCCAGGAGTTACTACCCGAAACACGGTCACTTGTCGTGAAACGGAGCGAACTGCCAAATCTCTTGTCCCTGAATTTTGTCATCGTGGGTCTACTCGAAGAAGGCGTTGCTGCATCCACCCGGATGGATGCCCAAGCCAAGGGTCTCGGCGAATACCTTCGAGCCAAGATCGTGGATCTCCCGGTCTTCGCAGGAGAAATTCACTAGAAACCACCTAGGCACTTGACCCGATCTCAACAGCAGACCTGTCGCCTCTAGGTCTGCTTGGTTGCGATTGGTTACAGGGTTCTTGTTTGACCAACCAGTATCGATTGAGGTGCTCCGCTCAAAGTGGATCACCAGCCCAGCGCTTGCTTCTGCCCGCTAACCCAACTCTTGGACAAGACCTCCTATCAGGAAGGGTTTTCTAAGCTAGGTGAACATATCGTTCC
>JAYUVJ010000041.1:0-4725 GCA_043754155.1 Acidimicrobiia bacterium | reverse complement strand
TAAAAGCCATAAAGGCTGCAAAGCCCGCAAAGGCTGTAAAGCCAGCCAAAGCAGTAAAAGCCGCTAAGGCTGTAAAGGCCGCAAAGCCAGCTAAGGCTGCAAAGCCAGCTAAGGCTGTAAAGGCCGCCAAGGCCGTTAAGGCCGTTAAGGCCGTTAAGGCCGTTAAGGCTGCAAAGCCAGCTAAGAAGGCTGCAAAGGCTGTTAAGGCTGTTAAGGCTGCCAAGAAAGCTGCTGCAAAGAAGTAACCTATCCGCTTCAACAGTTCTTGGTTTTCAAGAGCTGATTGGAGCTTCCGTCACCCTAGGGTCGACGAAAAACTTAGTGTGCTTGAACGCCTTGCCGGCCAAAGTTTGTCGGCAAGGTTTCTTGCTTTTCTGCACCCGAACGCTTCGCGAAGAGGTTCTCAAAAAACGTTGACTGGGCGCTTCCTTGTTTTGGCTCGCCTCGAAGAAATGCCTTTTTGCGCTACAGACGAACGATGTGCTTGAAGGCCTCGCCAGCTGCGATACCGCAGAGCTTTCCGGCTTCGGCCGCTCGCTCCAGAACCGCCGCACGAAACTGAGCGATTTCGTCGTGCCCTTCAGCCTCGTCAGCGTTGTTCTCACTTGAAGAGGCAGCCGAAATCAGAGTCGAGATATGCATCGTGGAGGCGTATTGACTCTCATGAGCAAGCAGAGCGCGCAACTTTTCTTCGATGACCGTTTCAATGGTCTCCACGTGATCGGGCTCGTCGGCTTCCCAAAGCAACAATGAGGTTGGGCGATGCGGCTGGAGTTGTTGTTCAGGAAAAAACTTCGGGTCGCGAGCGGCAACGATGCCGTCGGTGGTGAGGAATCCGGCATGACGATGATCGGGATGAATGCGGTAACGGCGCCACGGATCATGGCCGAGCACCACATCGGGTGTGAACTTACGAATCCAGTACGCCACCTCCCAGCGTTGGCGAAGTCCCGAATCCAACTCGCCATCGATCCAACCAAGAAACTGCACGTGGTCGGGTGAAGTTCCTCCAAGTTGCCGAGCTGCTTCGCGTTGTTCGCGTTGGCGGGTGACTACTAATTCGGCTTGATCCGTATCGGGATCCCACGTGCCTTTGGAACCGTCGGTGAGAACGAGATGGAAAATTTCGCAACCGGCCTTGGCCCATTTGGCCAACGTTCCTCCGCAACCAAATTCGACGTCATCGGGATGCGCACCAATCGCTAAGGCTCGCTTGGGTACGGCAAGATTTGTGGAGATCGCCGCAGCAATGGGTAGGGCATACGAGTCTGGAACGCTCATGGCCAACCACCGTAGTTGGCCGTCTCGTTCGCCTCGGCACCATCGCTATCCCTCAGTAACCTTCGTGTCAACCAGTCCGCGTTTGTTTTGCTGCACTAACTTGGAGGCGTGTCCACGCAGCAAGGCCCCCAATCTGGCTTGTCTGGCGAAAATTCGGGTTCCCTGAGTGTTGCAGCCCTAATCCCTATTAAGGCCTTCTCGGAGGCAAAGAAGCGCCTCTCGTCAAGAGTGACGTCTGATGATCGCAGTGCGTTAGCCCAAGCAATGGCAGCACACGTAGTTTCGTCGGCCAGGCCAATGCCAACCTTCGTCGTTTGTGACAACAGCGAGGTAGGCAAATGGGCGCTTGATCACGGAGCGCAGGTATTGCACGAACCGGGTCGTGGGCTTAACGGTGCGGTTGCTGCCGGTGTAACGCAGCTTCAAGATCTTGGTTTTGATCGAGTGGTAATCGCGCATGGCGACCTGCCGCTAGCGGTTGACTTGGCTTGGATCGCCAACTTTGAAGGGATCACTATTGTGCCTGATAGGTCGGCCCGCGGAACCAACGTAATTTCAATCCCACTTTCGCGAACAGAAACAGAAACAGAAACAGAGCCGGGCGACGATACCTTCAAGTTTTCTTACGGAGCGGGATCGTTCGGTCGACATGTTGGCGAAGCACGAAGACTCGGCTTGCGATTGCGCGTTGTACCGAACTACCGCCTCAGTGCCGACGTCGACTACCCAGGGGACCTTCGGGTAGCCAGCGCCGCGCATGCTTGGCCGATTCTTCGTCCCTCTTAGCCGATAGGCAGTTAACTGGCCTCTACCTTTCCGGCGGCGATGGGCGGTTGTTTACTGGTTACTACACCCGGGCTTTTCTCGTCGGTAAGGGCGAAGGTTTGCCATGAGTCGGTTGAATCAGCATCAAATGCCACCGAGACGGGATGAAGACCAAAAACCCCTAGTGAAATCACGCTAGAGGCGGGGCTATCCCCAGCGCCGGTTGGGTTGTGCACTCCCCAGAGTTGGTAGGTGTGACCGTTGGGCAACGTGGGAAGCTCGCCTCCTAAGAGATAACTCTTTCCATCGGCGCCAACAACGACCTTGGCCAACGCAGCTCCCGAAACCGACGTCAAGGTGACGGTCTTCGTCGACGGAGATGCCAGCAACTTTTCTAGGCGCACGTCACTCTTGGACGCAGCTAACAACTTGGCGGCTAGGGCATCGGCGCGATTGGTTTCCGCTTTCACTGCCCCAGACAGCTGAGTACCTTGACGTTTTGCCGCGTTAGCTTCTCGCTGCAGTGAAGGGTTGGTGCTGTTCAATTGCCCAACGCGTGCACCAAGCGACACGATGGCTAGTGCAGTGAAAGCAATACCGGCCCGACCAGCAATGCCAGCCATGCCAGTACGACGTGCACGACTGGAACGACGTGCACGAACGAACGAAAGAGTGGAAGACCCGCCTCCAGATCGTCGCCTTTTATACCAAGTTTTATTCTGCGCGCTGGGAATCTTGGGATTGCTTTCTGGGTGAGACCCCAAGCTCTCGACACTTGGCTCAATCGACTGCGGACGTGGTTCGTCTGCGGGCGACCAAATCGTGGAGGTGTTCCTCGAAAGACGAAGTTCTGGCGTTGCCAGTGTCGATTCTGAATGAGCACGGTCATTGAGTATCGCCTCGATGCGCAACCATAATGGGGCGGGGGCTTCTCCAGGATTTGCCGAGATAGCTGCGGCAACTTCATGATGCCGTTGCACTTCGGCCCGTGCCGAGGGTGATCGGAGGAGATATGCCTCAATCAGTTTTCGCTCGTCTTCGTTGACCGCATCGAGCGCGTACGCACCCAACAGGACATCGAGGTCGTCATCCATCATGATTTCTTCTTGTCTTGGTCCCATGTCGGCGGTAAATCTTGGCGAGTGTGCGCTGTTACCCCTGTCCAATTGCGACGACAAAACCGCATCGCTATCTTCTGTAGAAATTGCTGCACAGGTGTTATCCGTTTCCGATGCGCACCTTGGATGACTAATTCAGAACTTTCTTTTGATCTTGCCGATCAGTATGAAATGTTCGTAGGGAGAACGTCTTTAGGGGCAGGCGCGGTAGCCTCGGCGGGGAACCGAAACGATCCCCGTCGAGGCCCGTCCGAGCTTGGCGCGCAGGCGAGCGATGGTTACTTCCACCACGTGCTCTTCGCCCTCACCATTCCAAACCAGGCTGAGAAGTTCACGCTTAGAAATCACCTGAGGCCGACGGGCCAAAAGGACGGCAAGCAAGCTGGCTTCGCGTGCCGAGAGGTTCGAGACCTTGCCATCAATAGTTACGGTTGTACCCTGCTGTATGAGCGGCACGGAACCCAAGGTCAGGGGCCGTTTATCGCTCAAAAGAGCATCGTTAAGTGTACGGATCATCGGGCCAAGGCGGTACTTGTCGGGCACGATGCATGCGGAAATACCAACTTCCTTGGCCGCGGCGGCGCACACCGGACCCACCATGACCGCAAGTACGGTGGAACTTAGCGCGGTTCGTACTTGCTGTTCCAAACCCATTTCGGTGGCAATCAAGAACAGGTTGCGCACCGCAGGGGCGCTGGTGAAGGTAACGGCATGAACGTTGTGATTGGCAATCGCTTGAATCAATACCTCTGCGGCGGTGGATGATTCCGGCAGGATCCAGCGATAAATGGGAATTTCGATCACGTTCGCGCCAGCTGCCTTGAGCGCCGTGATGGCCAAAGGGCTGTCGTCACCGTGGCATTGAAAGGCGACACGCCTACCGCTGATTCTCGTAGCAACAATAAGTTCAATCAGCTCAGACATCAGTTCTGAGGCGGCGCGAGCAGTGACTTCGAGCCCGGCCTGGTGCGCAGCGGCAGAAGCTTTAGGCCCGCGCGCATAGATCTTAGAACTATCGAGTGCGCCGTGAAGTGCCTCTCCAAGTCCCCAACTTTCTGCTGCGGATAACCATGCGCGCATGCCAATTCCAGTATTGGCCACCACGATATCGGGTGGCTCCAAAATGACCTGTTCCGTAGCCCGGCGAAGATCCTCGGCAGAACCAAGCGGAAGCGTCCGGATGGTTGGACCGTGGAGGACCGTAGCTCCACGGCGAGATAACAGTTCGGCCTGTTCTTCCCAACGGCGATCCGCGGTTATACCTACCGCATACCCGGCCAAACTGGTCGGATCGGTTTCCGGTCGCCTGCCCGAGGAAGTATCAACGACCGAAGGTTTCTCGGTGGGATTAACTGCTGCTGAGGGCGCGGTCACGCAACCATTGTCGGTGGCGGATGTTTCTCCTTCATTTCGTGGGTAGGACAACCAGGTAAGCGCTTCGTTTCTCGTTGCACTGTTCATCTTCTGTCGAGGCGTGGGCCTTGGGTAGCGTTTCGCTAAGGCACCGGGTGGCCAATCGACCGGGGCAATGGCTCCGAAGAACGCAAAGACCAAACTTCGG